>CAWUJR010000132.1:0-8863 GCA_963922375.1 uncultured Robbsia sp. | reverse complement strand
CAGATGCGGGAGCCGCATTTGGCGCCGCATACGCGCGCACGCGTTCGTTCTGATCGCCCGGACGCCCGCCCTCCCATAGTGCACGCCAGCCCTTCGGCGCCGGAAGGCGTTTTGCACGCTTGTCTAGCAGCAGCAACACATCGCATTGCGATGCGACCGAGATGTCCTTGAGTTGCACCGGACGTATACCGATGAAGTAGTCGAGCATTGCGCGTTCGGACTCGCCAAACCCGATGGTTCCCACGCAGGCCCGGGCCGGATCTGCCGCGGTCGCGGGCAGCGCGGCCTGTAAAGAGAGGAAAGGTGCTCGATAGCTGCGTGCGTCGTTGATCCAGGGCATCAGCAGTATCGCCAACGTGCCCCAAACAAAGGTCAGCCCGGCGAAGCCAAGCATCAGCGCGCCGAGTTCACGGCGTCGCACGATGGCGGCGACCCACAGTGCGGCGACGGCCAGCGCGAATATGACGTTCGTCAGCGAGAACGCCAGTGGATAGTCGAGCGTAAGCCACTTGCCGATCGGACCTGCGCCCACGTTGCCGTGCCCGCTGAGTAGAAGGCCCCACCGCACCCATAGCCACACGCCGACGACCGACATCAGCAAAATCGCGACACTGCCCCATACCTGTTCAAGCCAGCGCGGCAAACGCACGCCGGCGCCGAGCACGCCAAGCGCGGGAAACATCGGCATCATATAGATGTTGCGGGTCGTCGACGAACTAAGCAACGTCCCGAGGAATATCAACACGTATAACCAGAGCATCGCGAGTTCGGGGCGGGTGGTGATGAAGGCGCGCAGACCGCCTCCGCGAAGTTGGGAGACCAATGCGCCGATCGCCAGCCAGCCCGCTGGGAACGACAACGTCATCAGCTCGGTCAGGTCTTGCGAAAAGACGTGAGGTTCGCCACCGAGGTTGACGAAACCAAAGAATCGGCCGAAGTTGTTATCCCAGAACCACTCGATGAACAGCGGATGGGAAGCATGCCAAAAGAGCGTCGGCCAGATGAGCATCCAGGGCAACGACGCGAGCAGCGCCCAACCGAGCCCCACCGCATAGCGGCGCGTACGATACGCCGGAACGAGCATCACCGCGAGGCAAGTCAACATGAGTACGCCGGGCACAAGCAGTCCTTTGCTCAGAAACGCCAGGCCAGCGGCGGTGCCGAGCAAAGCGCCCCACAAATACGTGTGACCTTCTGGACGTGCCAGCCTCGCCAATGCCAGCAGCGCCAGCGCTGCACCCGTCATTTGCGGCACGTCGGCAGTCAGTTTATGCACGTGCTCAATGGTGCCGACGCTGCCGACCATCAGTGCCGGTGCAAGCCAGTGGCCCCCGATGTTATATGACGACCCGCTGGTCGCTTCGCTACCGGGACGATAGAGCCGCCGGGCGAGGTGACCGATGCACGCGAGTGCAAGCGCCACCCAGCCCAGCACCGCGAGTTGTGCACCGGCGAATAGCGGTAATACGCGATGGGTCAGCCGTGCCGTAATCGCGCCGCTCCAATACATGAGCGGCGGCTTTTCGACGAACGGATCGGACGCGACGCGCGGCACGATCAGATCGTGACCTCGGAAGAAGTTGAGCACCATGCCCATGGAATAAGGCTCGTCGGCTTTCCAGGGATCACGCCCGAAGGTGCCGGCGACGAGAAACACGAATAATAAGGCGACGCAGAGACCGCCGACGAAGCGGGTACGGGACGACGAGAAAAGCGCAGTGGACATCTGGGCGGCGATCGCAAGGAGGGGCGGCGGCAAAACGAGAATTTGCCTCACTCCATGCGGTAGGTATATAGCCGATTGGCTCAAAAAGAGGGGCGGTCGGCGCAGGGAGCGACGGCGAGATCCGGAATTTGCATGATGTCTCGCACAGCATCCCGCTGCTGAGGCAGCCCTGCGACCAGATGAATGGCGGCGAGATGAGTTCAGCCCCGGGCCAGCGGCAGGTCAGCCCCGGGCCAGCGCCGGGCGAGCGCTGAGGTCAGCGCCAACGTCAGCGCTTGGTCAGCATTGCGTCAGCGTCAGCGTCAGCGCCAGGGTCGGAAATGAATACGGCTAGGGGCGAATGGCGGTCGGCGATGTCGGACGGGCGGTGTCCTTGCCCATCTGCCATAGGGCAAATGCCCATTCATCCGCTTGCTTGTCGACATACTGCGACAGGCTCGATCCCATTCCGTGCCCGGCGTCGTAATCGATGCGTAGCAGCACTGGCCGACCGCTGGTGCTGGCGGCTTGTACACGCGCCGCCATTTTCAGCATATGCCAGGGGGCGACACGCGGATCGTTCGCGCCGGTCGTGAACATGACGGCAGGATAAGGGGTACCGTCATGGATATGAGCGTAGGCGCTCATCGCATAGAGGCCGTGGAAGCCGTCCTTCGTCGACGTCGAGCCGAATTCGGGGACGTTCGGCGGCCCGTTCGGTTCGGTTTCGGCGCGCAACGTATCGGACATGCCGACATCGTCCAGCACCACGCGGAAGAGCGCGGGATCGATCGTCAATGCGCCGCCCATGACGATGCCGCCGGCGCTGGCACTATTCGCCGCCAAGTAGCGGGACTGGGTATAGCCCTGGTCGATCAGGTAGTGCGCGGACGCCAGAAAATCGAGCATGGTATTGATTTTCGTCAGTTTCTGGCCGCCGCGATGCCACGCGTCGCCATATTCGCCGCCACCTCGAATATGCGCGACCGCAACGATCCCGCCGCGTTCGACCCACGCTTGCCAAGCTGGACGGTAGACCGGGTCCAATGACAGGCCATAACTCCCATAGCCGATCACCATCGTCGGGTGCGATCGGTCGAGCGCCACCCCTTTCTGCGAGATGATCGATACGGGGATCAGCGTGCCGTCATAGCTGGTCGCAAAGGCGTCGTGCACCGCCATATCGTTCGACTCGCTACCGGCCGGCGGCACAAGACCGGTGTCCCGGAGGACCCCGGCGCTCCCGTTGTCGCCAGGTACGTAAGCCATTTCGCGTGGCGCCTTGATCCAGCTCTGCAATGCAAACATCGCACCGGGAACACGGTCGTCGGTGCTCAGCTCACGAATCGATCCGCTGAACGGCAACGCGAGCAGTTCGCTCTGTTTGCCATCGACAGACAAGCGCCGCAACTGAAAACTCGCTCCGGCGCGTTCGCTCACATAGATCGCGTCCTGCGCGAAACGGAAATCGTCGACGACATTCGGCCCTTCGGGCAGTACGACATCGGCATGCGCGATATCCGGATCGGCGGCGGAGGTCGACAGAATCCGAAAGCGCGGTGCATCGTGTTGCGATAGGACATACAACCGGTCGCCGTGCAGATGGACGGCCGTCACGCCGTCGTCGGGCGTGGCAATGCGTCTCCATGGCGTGCGTGGACCATCGATTTTTGTGACGGGCGCCACGTAGAAGGTATTCGGGCTCTCGTCCATATTGTGGTTCGCTACGGCAATCGCGTAGGCCGAATCCGGCGACAGCAACACGTACGTCCCTTGGCCCTCCGGCACATCGACGCTTGCCGACACGCTGTGACCGAACACGGCGGTGTCGCCATCGCCGTCGATATGCTGTCCGAGTCGATGCAGCAGCGTCAGTGCGTTGTACTCGGTTTGCGATGGCGGCGTGTCCGGACCCGCCTTCGGGTAACGCAGATAAAAGAACGACTGGTTGTCCGCACGCCAGGAAACGATGCAGTCGCTGGTGCGATCGATGGTCTCCGGCAGCGTCTGGCCGGTGCGCAAGTCGACGATATGCAGCACGCTCTTTTCCGAACCGCCTTCCGAGATGCCATACGCGACGTACCGCCCATCCCACGACGGCGAGAACCAGTCGAGCGCGACGTGATGCGCGCTGTCCTTGGCGAGCGTGGCGGGGTCGACCAGGATGTGGTCTTCTCCGTGGAGTCCGTCGCGATACGCAAGCTTCGGCAGGTTCGCACCGGGCGTCATCAAATGGTAGAAGAAACGATTGCCGCGCCGGATCACGTGATCGCGATGCAGATCCTGACCCATCAAGGCCTGAATTCGATGCGCCAACGCATCGCGGCCCGCGATGCTGTCCACGACCTGCCGGGTGTACTGCGCTTGCGCCTTCATCCATTGCTGCACATAGGGATCGCTCAACTGCTCCATGTATCGATAGTTATCGACGAACGGTGTGCCGAAATAAGTCGTTGTGACCGGTCGGATCGCAGCGACAGGCGGAAGTCCGGCGGCGGGAACGGAAGGCGCAGTACCCGTATCGTCCGCAGACGCCGGCAATAGCGCGGGCGTCGACGGCACCGGAGCGTTGGACGGCTGCGCCGCAGAAGACAACGGCGACAGCATGAGCAGCGACAGGGAGAGGGACAGGGCCGCCGTGAGGGAGAGGTTCCGGCGCAGCGTGGGCGGGACGGGATGCGCGCTCGGGAGCGAGGTTGTCGAGCGGGGGGTAAGGCGGAACGCATGCGCTGCGTTGAGAAGCCGCTTAGTCGATTGCAATTGACATCCTTTTTTTCAAAGTCGCGCTTGCGCCGAAACGCGCGGGTGTTTGACAGAATCGTCGATTTTATTTTATCGGGCGACCGAAAATAATCTTTTCGACGATGGGAGGACGCGCTTTTCGGGGGGGGGCTCGCCCCTGGTATCGGTGTTTTCCTCTATGCGCGAGCGCGTTCTTACGCGTCAACGCCCCATGGGCGGGCCGTGTCTTTCCAGCAGGCAAAAAAGTATCAGTGGCGAGGAGCAATAAGTGTGGCGCACGCCCCTCTTACGTATTACTTTTAGGCCACAAACGAAGAATAGAAAGCCCGGCAGCTCAGTATCGGTGCACGCGTGAACAAACGTCGCCGAGTGCGGTGCCGAGGTCATAAGGCGGGAAGGAGGAAGACATATGCTGGAATCTGCCAATGGTCGGGCAGGGAGCGTCCTCGCGGACGCATCCATGCTCGCTCTCGCGACGAATGCAACGAATGCAAAGGGCCGTGACCCGGACCTCGAAGTCGTTGCGGTGCCAAGCGATGTGTCGTTCAAAGCTTGGTCGCATGGTTATCCGTATCGCACCGTGCGGTGGCATTTTCATCCGGAATACGAGATACAACTGATCACCGCGACATCCGGTCGGTATTTTGTCGCGGATCATGTCGGCAGTTTCTGCCCGGGTCACTTGGTGATGATGGGCCCCAACTTGCCGCATAACTGGGTCAGCGACGTGCCGGAGGGCGAATTCGTGGCCGAACGCGGCGTGATCGTGCAATTCGATGCGGCTTTCATCGCCAACAGCATGCAGGCGTTTCCGGAAATGCGCAGACTCGCGTCGCTGCTGGAAGCCGCCACTTGGGGCTTGGAATTCGATGCGGATACGAGCGACGCGGCATTGCCGCTGATGCGAGAGATGCTCGGCGCGCCGGGGTTACGGCGGCTGACGTTGTTTCTGTCGCTGCTCGATCTGCTTACCCAGGCCCACGATCCGATCAGACTGAGCAGTATGCCTTATCCAGGCGACGACGGGCAGCCGCTTCAGACACGTATCAATCACGCGCTCGCGTATATCGGCAAGCACCTGTCGCAACCGCTTCGGGAAGCCGATCTGGCGCAAATTGCCGGACAGAGCGTGACCGCGTTCTCGCGATGTTTTCGCAAGCATACCGGCTTGCCGTTCGTCCAGTATGTGATTCGCTTACGGTTGAATCTCGCATGCCAGTTGCTGATTTCCAGCGACGCAAGCATTGCCGATATCTGTTTCCAAGCCGGATTCAACAATCTGTCGAATTTCAACCGTCAATTCCTGTTGCTCAAAGGCATGGCACCGTCACGCTGGCGCGCCGAGCAGCGGCGGATCGAGGATGGACTGCGAGCAGCCGAATTGCCTGCATCCTCGTCGTCATTGAGGTCATCGGCGGCGTCGACGAGCGCGTCGTCCTCTTTGTCCGGTTCGCCTGCCTCCGCGGCGTCGGCCACCTCATCCTTGCGTTCGATGATGCCGCATTTTGCGTCCGGTTTGCTGTAGTGGTGCGTTCAAACCAAAAAGAATGGAGACAGAAAATGAAGCAAGGACAGACAATGAAGCAAGACTTGCCATCAGTCCCTCGTTCGTCGACTCATATCGACCACGCTTCACCGCCTTTATCTCGATTGCAGCGCTCACGCCTTTCAGGTGAGCGCAACGCATCGACGCTGCTTGACCGGGCCATGATGCGTCGGGCACCCGTCTGGCGATTCGCGGATCTCCGCTTATCGATGTGTGGTGCGATGGCGCTCGCGTGTGCGCTGACGTTCGCGCCGCTGAGCGGCATGGTGGGAACAACGGGAACGGCACAGGCGGCAGAGCCGCTGAAGATCGGCATGACGTTCCAGGAACTGAACAACCCCTATTTTGTGTCGATGCAGAGTGCGCTGAACGAGGCCGCCGCCAGCATCGGCGCGCAGGTCGTGATCACCGACGCACACCATGATGTCAGCAAGCAGGTCAGCGACGTCGAAGACATGCTGCAAAAGAAAATCGACATTCTGTTGGTGAATCCGACGGATTCGACCGGGATCGTCTCGGCTGTCAACGCCGCGAAACGCGCCGGTGTGGTGGTGGTGGCGGTGGACGCGAACGCGAATGGCCCGGTGGATTCGTTCGTCGGATCGAAGAACTACGACGCCGGTGCGATCTCTTGCGACTATCTCGCGAAATCGATCGGTAGTAGCGGCGAGGTCGCGATTCTCGATGGCATTCCGGTCGTGCCGATTCTCGAACGGGTACGCGGCTGCAAGGCGTCGTTGGCGAAATACCCGAATGTGAAGCTGGTCGATACCCAGAACGGCAAACAGGAGCGGGCCGCAGCGCTCTCGGTTACGGAGAACCTGATCCAGTCGCATCCGAACTTGAAAGGGATTTTCAGTGTTAACGACGGTGGCGCGATGGGTTCGTTGTCGGCGATCGAGTCTTCCGGCAAGGACATCAAGCTGACCAGCGTCGATGGCGCACCGGAAGCGATCACTGCGATCCAGAAGCCGAATTCGAAGTTCATCGAAACCTCCGCGCAATTCCCGCGCGATCAGGTACGTATTGCGCTGGGGATCGCGCTGGCGAAGAAATGGGGTGCGAATGTGCCGAAGGCGATTCCAATCGATGTCAAGTTGATCGATAAGTCCAACGCGAAGGGCTTCAGCTGGTGATGTCGGCTGACCCGTGCGCGCGCGTGTCGGCGGCGGGGTCAGAGTCGGTCCATGCCTCAGCTGACACGACAGCGGAGGCGTGAGCTAATCAGTCAGCGAAGTAACACACGCGGAGCACCACCTTATGACGTCCACCACTGCATTGCATTCGCCGTCGAGCCGGACGCCGGGGCAGACCGGCGCGCCGGTCTCGCCATCGTCGATTCTGAAACTGGAGCATGTGAGCAAAAGCTTTCCGGGCGTGAAGGCGTTGCAGGATATTCATCTGGACGTGGCCGCAGGGGAGGTGCACGCGCTGCTCGGCGAGAATGGTGCGGGCAAGTCCACGCTGATGAAGATTCTGTCCGGTATTCACCAGCCGGATGCGGGGACGATCACGATCGACGGCGAGACGCGGCATTTCAGCAACTACCACGACGCGGTGGCCGCCGGCGTCGGCATCGTGTTCCAGGAGTTCAGCCTGATCCCGCATTTGAACGCGGCGGAAAACCTGTTTCTGGGCCGGGAGATCAAGCGCGGCCCCTTCCTGGATCGCTCGGCGATGCGTCGCGAAGCCGCCGCGATCTTTGCACGGCTGAACGTTGCGATCAATCTGTCGTCGCCGATCCGGGAACTATCGGTCGCGCAGCAGCAGTTCGTCGAGATCGGCAAGGCGTTGTCGTTGAATGCACGCGTACTGATTCTCGACGAACCTACGGCCACGCTAACGCCGTCCGAGGCCAAGCACCTGTTCGATATCATGCGCGACCTGAAAAAGCAGGGTGTGGCGATGATTTTCATCTCGCACCATCTGGAGGAAATTTTCGACGTCTGCGATCGGATCACCGTGCTGCGCGACGGGCAGTTTGTCGGCAGCATGGCGGTCGCCGACAGCGATGTCGGTCGCCTGGTCGAGATGATGGTCGGTCGAAAAATAGAAAACAGCTTTCCGCCGAAACCCGCAGTGCGGCCCTCTCAGGCGGGGGCACCGCTGGCCATGGAGGTCACGGCACTCCAGATCGAGAAGGATGGCCCGGTCAACGCATTCTCGCTGTACGAGGGCGAAGTGTTGGGTTTTGCCGGACTGGTCGGCTCCGGGCGGACGGAGACGGCGCTGGCGGTGATCGGTGCGTCCACCGCGCATTTGAAACAGCTGAGCGTCGGCGGGGTGCCGATGAAACTGCCCGATCCGGCCGCGTCGCTGGAAGCGGGCATCGGTATCCTGCCCGAGAGCCGCAAGACCGAGGGGCTGATCACCGCGTTTTCGATCATGCAGAACATCTCGATCAACAATCTGGCCAAGTACAGGTACCGGCCGGCATCGCGTCTGTCGCCGGGGCGTTGGTTTATCGATCACCGGCGCGAGCGTCTGGCCACTGCCGACATCATGAAGCAGGTGGGCGTGAAGGCACCGACGATGGAGACGCAGGTCTCGACGCTATCCGGCGGCAACCAACAGAAGGTCGTGATCGCAAGATGGCTCAATCATCACGCGAAAATCCTGATTTTCGACGAGCCCACGCGCGGAATCGATGTGGGCGCGAAGGCGGACATCTATCTTTTGATCCGGGCACTGACGGCACGCGGCTTTGCGGTGATCATGATCTCGTCCGAATTGCCCGAGGTCGTCGGGATGAGCGACCGGGTCGCAGTGTTCCGTCAAGGTCGTATCGAAGCGATCCTGGAAGGCGACGCGATTACATCGCACAGCATCATCACGTATGCGACTACAGCCCAAGCATCAGCCCAGGCATC
>CAWUJR010000131.1:0-8887 GCA_963922375.1 uncultured Robbsia sp. | reverse complement strand
ATCGTCGTTATTCTTTTCACGCTGTAAATCGCGCTGTACGGAGGCGATTGGTTAGCGCTAACATGAGCGGCAGTTTCGTGGCAGGGCCGAGGACGCGTCAAATAATGAAAACAGCGAAAGATATGCCGGATTCGACTAAACCTACCCTCGCGTCGGACGAACACACGCGCCAGCGACGGGGGACAGGAAGGCTCACGCTGCGCGACGTGGCGATTCACCTCGGCATTTCGCAAATCAGCGTGTCGCGCTATTTCCAGGATCCGTCCCGATTGTCCAAGCCGTTGCGCGAGCGCATCGCACAGGCTGTCGTGGATCTGGGTTATATGCCGAATCTGGTGGCCGGGGGGTTGGCGTCGTCGCACAGCAAAGTGATCGGCATGGTGATTCCGAACATCTCCGGACCGATATTTGCGGCGACCATTCAAAGTTTCAGCGATGCGGTGACCGCGCACGGCTATCAGTTGCTGTTGGCGTCGAGCTACTTTTCGAAGGAACTCGAAGAGAATGCGGTGCGTGGACTACTGGGTTGGTCTCCCGCCGCGTTGGTGGTGACGTCGCGTTTTCATTCCGCCGGGACGGAAGCGATGCTGGCCGGCGCCCGCATGCCGATCGTCGAGACCTGGGATTACCGACCTCGTCGCAAGCCGTTGCAAGTGGGCTTTTCGCATGCGGCGGTCGGCCGAATGGCCGCGCAGCATCTGCTGGAGCGGGGGTGCAAGCGTATTGCGTTCGTGCCGAACAGTGCGCCAGGCGATCTGAGTGCGATGGAGCGTCGTGATGGCTATGCGGAACTGATGCGCGAGCACGGACGTGAGCCGTGGTGTTACGTGCCGACAGCGGCTCAGCCTGCACATGCGGGACGGGAGGCACTGGAAGTGCTGATGGCCGTGCGCGCACCCGCCGACGCGATCATCTTCGCGAACGACAATCTGGCCTCGGGGGCATTGCTCGCGGCGCAGCGTGTAGGCATCCCGGTACCGCAACAGGTAGCGATCGTGGGATTTGGCGATTATCCATTTTCGGAAATGCTCACGCCGAGCTTGACCACGATACGTCCGCCCGCGCGCGACATCGGGTTGATTGCCGCCGATTTGATCTTTCGCATGCTTGACGGGGATGCGCCGACGACGCGTTCGGGTCAGCCCCGCAGTCCCGAAGCGTTATTGTGCAAGTTGGTCGTGAGAGAAAGCAGTTGACGCGGCTTGCGGGTCGGATCGCACGGCCATTTCCACGGCGCGCGTGAAGCGACCGTTTTCGCCATCGACTTCGTAACGAAGGTGATCGACGCCATGGAAACCCGGATTGGGCGAATAGAAGATGCGGGTGCCGTAGATCTTTCCATTCGCACACGTGGATGCGGCATTTCCGGCTGCGCCTGATGTATTCGGCGGCGTAAACTCGCCCTCACGAATCGCGATCGTGCCATGTTCAGATTGCGTGAGCACATGAATGGTCGGTGCCGGCCCGCTTGTCCGGCACAGATTCTTCCAGTCCGCATGGGCGGCGATCATCGTTTCGACGCCGCTCGAGACGTCTCGATGGACGTCGCGCAACGCAGTCGCATTGCCGGCACTGCCGGCAATGCTGCCCGCATTGAAATCGCCGTCGCGCGGCCATAGGGACGTCGCGTCGGCATCCACATCACTTCCAAAGACCGTGATCACCTCCGGATAGCGGAACCCGGCTCCGGTGTACATATCGACCCCCGCGCCGACGATGCCGCCCAACAGAAGGTTCCCGAACATCCAGTTTCTGACCGACGACGCCGTCTGTACGCTACCGATATCTGCACCCTGCTTCGAGCAGGAAACGGTCAAGTCGCCGTATGCCCGGTGAACCGTCACGCTTTCCGACGAGAACGCTTGCCAACGGCCCTTCGAATTCACCAACTGGCACTGCGCCCCATGAATCTTGTGCCCGGACGGGGTGCGTGCGTCGATCGATATCATCTGATCGCGGCCGCCGACGATGGACGCACACCCGGTGGCCAGGAGCAACGCGCCGGAAAGTCCGCAGACGGACGCTTGCTTTACGATCTGGTGCAATCTCATTCTGGTTCTCGTTCTCGTTCGTGATTCAACTCAACAATGCCTTCGCTTTCACCCCGCGCGCACCCTCTCCGTGGTGTCGATCGACGCCTCACCTTTTGACCGGATTCGATGAAATCCCTTTATCGGCTTGCACGGCGAATACTTTAGTCATTTAACGAGCCGACGGAGAAAGTTGGCAAAGACAAGAGATCGTTCACGCGAAAATTATTTCGCTGTGACGGCGATGGGAGGTGCGATCGTACTATCGACGACATCGGTGGTCTTGCTATTTCTATTGCGTTATTGGCCTGTTCCTGTCACCGAAGCAACATGGCATGGCCCGATTTGCCTACGACAGGAACCGATCGATGATGGGATCTATGCCCGTTTTATTGCCGAGATGATAAAGTCCCTGGGTCCGCGTCATTTCCTCGTGCTTCGTTCTTCTCGTTCCCCGTCATGGATGACATAATTCTCTTTGCCATGCCCGTTTTCGTCGTGCTCGTGCTGGCGGAATGGCTATACGGCCGGCGCAAGAACAACCATACCTACCGGCTGAACGACAGTATCAGCTCGTTAAGCCAGGGCTTACTGGGACAGGCCGTCTCGGTCTGCACGCAATTATTCGAAGTGGGCCTCTACACGCTGTGCTTTCACCACATCAACCTGTTCCCGGCATCCGCGCACTTCTGGGGGAGTATCGGCGGGTGGGTACTGGCCATCGTCTACTTCGACTTTTGCGATTATTGGCTGCATCGTGCTGGCCATGAAGTGGGAGTGCTCTGGGCCGCGCATGTCGTCCACCACCAGAGCGAGTCGTTCAATTTTTCGACAGCGTTGCGGCAGGAGAGCTTCGTCCCCCTGTTTGGCTGGGTGTTCTATGTGCCGATGGCGATCGCGGGCGTTCCCCCCGCACAGTTCCTGCTCGCCGGCATCATCGTGCTGTTCTATCAATTCTGGATTCACACCGAACACGTTGGCCGTCTCGGCTGGTTCGACCGGGTTTTTTCGTCGCCTTCGAATCATCGGGTCCACCACGCGGTCAATCCTCAATACATCAATAAGAACTACGGCAGCATGTTGGTGATTTGGGACCGGATGTTCGGTACCTTCGTCGAGGAAGACGAAAAATGTGTGTATGGGACACAGACGCCGCTCAATAGTTGGAATCCGCTGTGGGCCGTGATCGCCGTTTATGCGGCGCTCGCACACGATGCGTATCACACGGCCCGATGGCGGGACAAGCTTCGGCTGTGGTTCATGCCGACAGGATGGCGACCGGCCGACGTGGCGGCCCGTTTCCCGTCCACCCCGTTCGACATGCACGCGCGCACGGTGTACGACCCGCCAATGCACGTGTCGCAAGCGGTGCTCTGCGTGCTGCAATTCGGGCTGATGGTGGCGGCCACCGGCTGGTTACTGGATCGTAGCGACGACATCAACTGGCTTCATAACGCCGCAGCAGCGGGGGCGATTTCGGGCGGTCTGGTCCTGACCGGGGCGGTCATGGCGCGGCGCGTTCGGCTAGGGTGGGCATTGGCGTGGAATGCACCGATCGCTGGGATGCTGGTTTGGGGGCTGCTGTAGTCGTCGTTGCCGTCGCTGCGCGCGTTCTGTCGGCAGTGGCATCCTGCGGGGGCGTTCTGCCGATCCGGACAGCGTTTCGGCTGCCGCGCAGCGCGTTCACTCGCTGCAAGCGCCGCTTCCGGCGACGAAACGTCAGGACGGTCACGGCCGTGAAAAACAGCAGGTTCAAACCGATATAGCTCATGAGCAGAGCGGACATGAAGGGGCGCCGTATCGCAGATAAGAGGTGAATGATCTGCGTCAACGCTCGACGAACGGGCCCCGCCACGGCGACCGTGACGCGGCATGGCGTGACGCACCCCACCTATTACAAGCGAAACTGGTCGCTTTTTACATCAGCGCATTCTTAATGTTGGCAGCTTGTTGCCGCTAGCTTATTGCGCTGGCCTGTCGTTGCCAGCCTGTTCGATCCGCATCTCAACCAACACGCTTCAGGAGGGAGCCCCTAGCCATAGAGATACATGACGAACGGCAAAATCAGCAGATACGACCACAGCACGAGAAACATGGCGGGCGCGTGCTTCGAAAAACGCGCGCCGGCGGTGAATCGTTTGATCCCTTCGACCGGCTCTTGGTCGTCTGGGCGATCGGCATAAGCCAGCACGTCATACCGTTTCAGTTCCGGTGCCTGTTGGACTAGATTGCGCTGCCGGCAGCGCCATTCATCGAGGACGGACAGCGCCGCTTCGATCCCGGAGCGCGCCTGCAGCGACAGGAAGACGCCGATGGTGGCGAGCGCAGGGGGTAACAGTGCGGTCAGTGGCGATTGCCAGTTTTTGAGCAGTCCGGACAGGGTGGTCGCGTACGCAATCAGCAGGAACGACTGTGCAGAGATCAATGTGTTGACGCGATTCGCCAGCACCGTGCCCTGATAACGAATTTCGCTCCGGTAAAACTTGAACAGCTCGAGGTCGGCCTTGTCCGGTAATGTCGATGGTTGCGTCATATCCGCCGGATAAGTTGTCGATGAGTGAAGAGGTGCGTCCGGGGAAGCAAGTATCGATCCGGGTCAATCGCCCGGGTCCGGACCTGGACCCGGGCCCCGCGCGCTATTCGAGGACGATCTGCACCTTGACGTCGTTCGGATTGCCGCTGGCGGCTTCCTCGAAGGCCTTCACCCCGTCGGCGAAGTCGAAGGTGCGGGAGATGAATGGCTTGATGTCCAGACGCCCGGAAGCAATCAACTGGATCGCGCGCGGAAACATATTCGCATAGCGGAACACGGATTCGATGCGCACTTCTTTGATCTGCACCGCGACGATGTCGATGGGTACCGCCTTTTGTGGCATGCCCACGAGAACGAGGCAACCGCCCGGACAGAGCAAATCGACAATGCCATCGAACGCTTTCTCATTGCCGCTGGCCTCGAAGACCACATTCGCACCCCAACCATCGGTCAACTCGTCAATCACGTCCTTCGCTTTCGTATCGCGAATATTGACCGCCGTGACGCCCTGTACGTCGCCGATCAGCGCGAGCTTCTCGGGCACCATATCGCAGACGATCGCCCGGCTACACCCGCCGGCCAATGCCGCCAGCGCGCACATCATGCCGATCGTCCCCGCTCCCAGGACGACAGCCACGTCGCCCGGTTTGATCTTCGCTTTGGTCACGGCCTGCATGCCGATGGCCAGCGGCTCGACGATCGCCCCTTCGGCGAAGCTGACGTTGTCGGGCAGCTTGAAGGTAAAGGCCGCCGGATGCACAACGAACGGCGTGAGACAGCCATTGACCGGCGGTGTCGCCCAAAAGCGCACGCTCGGATCCAGGTTGTACATGCCTTCGCGCGCTGCTCTCGAATGCATATCCGGCACGCCGGGTTCCATGCAGACGCGCTCGCCCACCTTCAGATGCGTGACGTCGTCGCCGACCTCCACGACGGTGCCGGCTGCCTCATGGCCCAGCACCATTGGCTCATTGACGACGAACGGGCCGATACGCCCGTGCAGATAGTAATGGATGTCACTGCCGCAAATGCCGACGGTATTGATGCGGATGCGTACGTCGTTCGGGCCGACGACTTGCGGCAACGTGAACGGACGCAGACGAATCCGGCGCGTTTCTTCGAGAACCAAAGCTTCCATGGTGATGGCCTTCCTTGATATGTGGAAAAGCATGCATGCGTTTCGGCGGGGACGGATTTAGGGATCGTTGCAAAGACGTTTCGCGGTGTTTTCATCGGTGACGAGCACCGACGGATAGCGGCCCCGCAATGCCGCGCGAGTGACGTCGAATTTATTCTCGCCGCCGCTGATCAACATCACGCGACGGATGCGCCGCAGGTCTTCAAGAGAGATGGCCACGGTGCGACGGTTGAGCGGATGATCGACCGGTTCGCCATCCGCGTCCATGAAATGGCCGAGCATATCGCCGACCGCGCCCGCTTTGCGCAGCGAACGGACATCGTCCGGATTGTTGATGCCGTAGGTCAGCACCAGTGACTCGGTGAGGTCGCCACAGGTCAGTAGGGCCATGTCGGCTTGGCGTGCGCGTTCATAGGTTTCGCGCACCGCGTCTTCGTCGAGCAGCATGTTGCGCACTTTTTCGCTGCTGACGTAGATCGGCGCGGCGAACAGGAAGCTGTCGGCTTGGCAGAGCGCGGCGAAGTCGGAAACGATATCGAAGGTATTGATGCTCGGGCAGTGTGACAAGCCACCTTGCAGTGATACGACCGATAGCGGCCCGTAATGGCGTCGGGGCAGCGCCCGCAGCATCGCCCGAATCGTCCGTCCCCAGCCCAGTCCGATCGTGGGGCCGCTTCGCGTGCTACTGTGTGGTCTGCCGTGTGGTCCGCTTTGGGTCGCATGCTTTGCGGCAGTGTCCGCAATGTTCTTCCCCGCGCTTTTCGTCCTGGTCGCCCCCGCACTTTCCGCGGCATGACGGGTCGCGCGTATCGTTCCGCTCTCGATTTGCTGCACCAACGCCTGCGCTGCGCCGATGCCGAGCGCCGCCATCGTGGCCGGTGCGTTGGCACCGGTGGGCACCACGATCGCGGTTTCGAGACCGAATCGGCGGATCAATGTTTCTTCGAGCGCGACGCACGGCGCGAGCCGACTGTTGATCGTGATCTGCACCATGCCCGACTCGCGGCCGGCCGCGAGCAACCGATTGACCCGCACGCGATTGCTGCCAATTTCCTGTGCGATTTCCTGCTGTGTCAGGTTGCCCACGTAATAATGCCAGGCGACGCGGGCTTGCAATTCCTCTTCAGCATCGATCAATGGTTCGGTAACGGAGGGAATAGTGTTCATGTACGCTTTCGAATTGAGGTAAGGCGACGTTACTTGACCGCGCCCATCGTGAGCCCTTGCACGAGACGGCCGGAGACGGCCAACGCGAAGATGACCATCGGTAAGACGATCAACGTGCCGGTGGCCATGATCTCACCCCAGGGTAATTCATATCCGCTCATGTAGCTGGTTGCTGCAACCGGTGACGTCACGGCATCGGTGCGGGTGAGCACCAATGCATACAGCAAGTCGTTCCACGAGAAAATGAAGGCGAAGATCGCCGATACCACGACACCCGGCATGGCCAGCGGCAGATTGATCCGCCAGAAAATGCGAAAGGGCGACGCGCCGTCGAGCCGGGCGGCTTCATCGAGTTCGACTGGAATGTTGCGGAACTGGTCGGTACAGATCCATACGACAATCGGCAACGAGAACGTCAGATACAGCAAGATCAGCACGATATGCGTGTCGATCAGATCGAGCTTGGTGGCGATCAGGAAGAAGGGGACGGCCAGCACGACCGGGCTCACCATCCGGTTCGAGATGAACCAAAACCACAGGTCTTCCTTGCCGCGAAATTCGAAGCGTGCAAGCGCATACGCGGCCGGTGTGCCTAGCAGAATCGATAGACCGGTGGCGCTGCTCGCTACAATCAACGAATTCAACAGGCTGGCCGCAACGTCGTGCTCGAACAGCGCATTGATGTAGTGCGTGAGCGTCGGCGTGAAAATCCAGACGGGCGGCACCGCCAGCGCGTCAGCTTGGCTTTTCAGGCTGGTGGTCACCATCCAGTAGAACGGAAAGACCGACGTGAGAAAGACGACGAGCAGGCCGAGCGCATGCCATACGGTGCCGCGGCGTCGCGCGTTCTTTGCGGCGCGCGCGCGTCGCGATATCGGCATCTGGTCCGCGGTGTGCGTGTCGGATGGGGTGAATGGATCTGTAGGGTCGACCGGTTCGACAGGGTCGACTGCTTCGGCTGAACGGGCAGAGGTATTCATACGGCCTCGCGATAAACAAAGCGGATGTAGAGACGCGACAGCACGATCGTCAGAATGAGCAGCAGCACGGCTTGTGCGGAAGCCAGACCCTGATCGAACAGGCGGAACGCGACGCGCTGGATATAGATGCTGATGAATTCAGTCGCAGTGCCGGGGCCGCCGCGTGTCATCGTGAACACGGCATCGAACATTTTCAGCATATCGGCGGAACGCAGAATCAGGATAGCGGTCAATCCAGGCAACAGATAGGGGCGCTGCAGATGCCACAGAATCTTGCTCCACTTCGGTGTTTCAAGGCGGGCCGCTTCTTCGGCTTCTTTTGGCACCATCGCCAGGCCGGCGAGCAGGATCAATGTGCAAAACGGCGTCCATTGCCAGATATCCATGATCATTACTGCGACGAAAGCCAGTGTCGGATCGGCAAGCCAATCGAGCGGCGGTAAGCCGAGCAGTCCGATCAGATAATTCACCACGCCGAATTGCCGGTTGAAAATCAGGCGGCCGATCAACCCCACGACGGCATACGTGGTTGCCATCGGAATGACCAGGCCGACGCGGGCTGCCGCGCGCAACCAGGGTAACGCGGTGCGGTGCAGCATCAGTGCGGCGAACAGCCCGAGCGCGATCTCGATCGGCAATGTCAGACACAGAAACGCCACGGTACGCCCCAGCGCACCCCAGAACGACGCGTCGGTCAGCGTCGCAATGTAGTTGTCGAGTCCGACGAACGGCGTACCGTCCGCCGGATCGGCCAGCTTGTATTGATGAAACGAGTTATAGACCGCAAGGAGCAGCGGGTAGATGCCGATGACCGCCAGTGCGGCCACCGCGGGCAGCAAGAACCAGAAAGCCGGCGAATGCGGCAGCAGGCGGAATCGCTTCACCGTTCGTGGGTGCAACGGATTCGCATGAGGACGCGTCGTGGTATTGCGCATGGATGAGCCCCATGGTTGACGTTAAGGTGGCATGAGTGGAAGGTGAGCCCGCTCCGGTACGTGGGCACGGGCTCACATGGCAGCCGACGCCGATCGCATCGACG
>CAWUJR010000130.1:0-8920 GCA_963922375.1 uncultured Robbsia sp. | reverse complement strand
GCCGTACCGCTTGCTGTCGGCCTCGGCTGCGCTAGCCCGGCTTTCGCTCAAAGCACCGCTGCGTCGGCGAGCGCCAGCGACGCCGGCGCAATGACGAAAGAACAGGTTACGCTGCCAGTGGTGAAGGTGTCGGCGAAGGCCCCGGTAGATGCCTCGGCACAGACCTATGGCGGTGGCGAAGTCGCGAAATCCACTTCGTTGGGCGCGCTTGGTAATCAGAAGTTGATGAACGTACCGTTCAGCGTAACGAGCTACACAGACAAGGCCATCAAGAATTCGCAGGCGCAAACCGTCGGTGAGCTACTTGAACGTGATCCGAATGTCCGGGCATCGCTTGGCTATGGCAACTTCTCCGAGACGTTCACGATTCGCGGGTTCCAACTCGAGAACGACGACATCGCGCTCGACGGCCTCTACGGCATCACGCCACGCCAGATGGTTTCGACCGACGCGCTCGAGCGGGTTGATTTGTTCAAAGGTGCCAGTGCGTTCTTAAACGGCGTCCCGCCAGGCGGCACAGCGGTGGGTGGCGGCGTCAATCTGCAATTGAAGCGTGCCGACGACAAACCGTTGACCGAAGTGACAGCCACAGTCAGTGGCTCAGGCGAAATCGGCGAGCACATCGATATTGGACGTCGCTTTGGTGACAATGACCAGTATGGCATTCGCTTCAATCAGTCAACGATGACGGGCCATACCAGCATCCAGGACGAAGACAAGCAGAGTAAGGTTGCGGCGCTTTCGCTCGATTACCGCGGCGACAAAGTCCGCTTGTATGCCGACTTTCTGTATCAGCGCGAAAAGATCGATCAGGGCCGTTCGGTGACGTATTTAGGAGGCTCTGTCGTTCCTGAGGTGCCGTCGGCAGCGTCGAACTATGGGCAATCGTGGACTTATTCCAATCTCGAAAGCACCGTCGGTCTGCTGCGTGCCGAATACGATTTCGCTCCCGGCTGGACCGCCTATGCAACCGGCGGCGCCAGCCACGACAATGAGCACGGCGACTATGCATCGCCGACTTACTCCACCACCGGCACGACCTCATACCGCGACAGCGTCCCGTACAAGCAGGACGGCCTTTCCGCGCAGATTGGCATACGCGGCGCGTTTGCAACGGGACCGGTCACGCACCAAGTGAACGTAGCTGCGTCGATCACCACGACCACGAAGAGCACCGCGTATGAATTTTCCGCACTGACTGGCTTCTCGACGAGCGTCTACGATCCGGTACAGGTTGCGCGACCGGGGACCGCTTATTCGGGCGGCAATATGGGCGATCCTTCAGTCACCGGACGCGTCGTGAACCGAGGGGTATCGTTGGCTGACACGCTTGGCATCCTCCACGACCGCGTGCTGTTTACGATCGGCGGCCGCATCCAGAGCATCGCGGAACGCGGCTACGACTACAACACTGGAGCGGAAAACAGCGCCTACAGTGGATCGCTGGCGACACCGATCTTCGGCATCGTGTTCAAGCCGACCGAGCATGTGTCAATTTATGCGAACCGCAGTGAAGCGCTCTCAGAAGGCGCGACGGCCCCGACCGGCACGTTGAATGTCGGTCAAATTTTCGCGCCGTATCGTACCAAGCAGTATGAAGCAGGCATTAAGTATGACGGTGGCGCCTATGGTGCAAATTTCGCCGCATTCCAGATCAGCGAACCGACCGCTTACACTAATGCTTCGGGCTATTATGTCGTCGATGGTGAAGAACGTCATCGTGGCCTCGAGTTGGGTCTGTACGGCGAACCCATTCATGGCCTGCGCCTGCTGGCCGGTACCTCGCTGACCAACGCAACGCTGACGAATACGGGTAACGGCGTTAACCAAGGCAACACCGCGATCGGCGTGCCGCGTTGGCTCGCAAATGTCGGTGTTGAATACGACATTCCGCAAGTGCAAGGCCTGACGGTCACCGGCAATTGGATCTATACCGGCAAGCAATATGCGAACGAGGCAAATACGGCGGCAATCCATGCATGGAATCGCTTCGATATCGGCGCGCGATACTCCACGCAAGTCGCTCGCCATGACGTGACGGTGCGTGCGACAGTTCAGAACATCATGAACCATGCTTATTGGGCATCGGCTTATGACGGATATCTGACGATGGGTAATCCCCGTACCTTCCTGCTGTCGTTGACGACCGACTTCTAATCGACAACGATACTTGGCGTGATTAACAAACACGCCGAGCGCGCGCCCACGTAGCGTGGGATAATTTCCAGACATCGACATGTATTAGAAAGAACGATGATCAGGAGCGCAGCATGACCGTTACCCCTCCCTACGCGACGATCGAGCCGACGCGCGCCTCCGTGGACGCGTTGGACGGTCCCGCTCTGCTTGAATTCGGTACGGCCTGGTGCGGTTATTGTCAGGCGGCACAGCCGATTCTCTCCGAAGCTCTCGCCTCGCATCTCGGCGTGCGTCATCTGCGCGTCGAAGACGGCCCCGGCCGTCCGCTAGGTCGCTCCTACCGGGTCAAGCTCTGGCCCACGCTCATTTTTCTGCGCAACGGCGTCGAGGTATCGCGTCTTGTCCGTCCGACCGACGCGAGCCACGTCCACGAAGCATTGATGGAAATCGATAACATCGGCTAGTTCGGTGCCTGGGCGCCCGCCGCGTGGTCATCCGACGATACCGTCGACATTGCCATTTCCCCTCAAGCCTGATTGCCTGCGCATCGTCGCCGGTCAGCAACATGACAGAAGAACCCTTTGCACTGGCTCCTCCCCCGTCCCGGCAGCAATTGTTTGTCGGTTTCCTCATGTTGGGATTGGTGTCGTTCGGAGGCGCCCTCCCTCATGCACGACGGGCGATCGTCGAAAAACGGCGATGGCTCTCGCCGGATGACTTCGTCGAATTGCTGGGCCTTTGCCAGTTCCTGCCCGGCGGCAACATCATCAACCTGTCTGTGGCCGTGGGCATGAAATTCCGCGGCGTGGGGGGCGCGCTGGCGGCGCTGCTCGGCATGGTCGCAGGACCGTCGATGATTGTGGTACTGCTCGGTATGATCTACGAACACACCCAGGACGATCCGCGCGTACGCCATATGTTCACCGGGCTGGCGGCCGCAGCGGCCGGCCTGCTGGTCAGCATGGCCGTACGCATCGCCATGCCAGTGTTGCGCAAGGCGCGCGCGGCACCAGCAGCAGCGGTGATTGCGGCGCTCGCTTTCGTGGCCATCGCACTGCTGCGCTTTCCGCTGGTGCCCACTATGCTGACGCTGATGCCGTTGAGTATCTATCTGGCGTCAAGGATCAAGCGATGATCGCGACCCTGGTATCGCTGGCGCTGATTTTTTCTCAGTTGTCGCTGCTCGCGTTTGGCGGTGGCAATACGATACTGCCGGAGATGCAACGTCAAGTCGTCGTCGTCCATCACTGGATGTCCGCGCACGAATTCAGCGCGTTGTTCGCTCTCGCACAGGCCGCTCCCGGGCCCAATATGATGATCGTCGTGCTGGTGGGGTGGCACGTCGCCGGTTGGGCGGGACTGCTCGTCTCATCGATCGCCAAATTTGGGCCATCGTCAGTAGTTACGATTATCGCGCTTCACGCGTGGGAACGTTATAAGGATCGGCCGTGGCGCGGCATCATCCAGCGCGGCATCGTGCCGGTGACCGCCGGGATGGTGGGTGCCAGTGCGTTGTTGATTGCTGAGGCGTCCGACAACGGCTGGCTGCCATGGGTGGTGACAGCGATCTGCGCAGGCTTGTCGCTGCGCACACGTATCCACCCGCTATGGTTGCTGGCAGCAGGCAGCGTGATCGGACTTACCGGGTTCGGGCAACCGTGACGGCGGACGAGCGGGGTCGCGACTAGCGCAACGGGGCGTACGGTCGTACAAATGACGCAGCAACTGTGCTCCGCCACCACCCTATCGCCGTCGCAGGAACGGGAATTGCATAAACGGGTACTAATGATCGATAAACCCCGTCCGGAGTATTTTCATGCCAGATACCGCAACCTTGCGCCCGTTGCGTTTCGAGCCATCGTTCGAGCAGATTCCCGATGATGAAGCGCAAACCATTCGTGAGCTTTCCGAGACGATGCGCAGCATCATGGAAACCACGTATCAGGACTACAACCACGCCGTTCGCGGCGTGCATGCAAAAAGTCATGGGCTGCTGGAAGGCCGGATCGAGATACTCGACGCACTTCCTCCTGCACTGGCGCAAGGGGCTTTTGCGAAGCCGGGCACGCTACCTGTCGTGTTGCGCTTCTCGACCAACCCGGGCGACTTGCTGGACGACAACGTTTCCACACCGCGAGGTCTGGCTATCAAGATCATCGGGGTAGAAGGCGACCGTCTACCCGGTTCCGAAGGCCAGGTGACGCAAGATTTTGTGATGCAGAATGCACCCGCGTTCACCGCACCGACGCCTAAGGCCTTCCTGGGCAATCTCAAAATGCTGGCGAAGACGACCGACAAGGCACCCAACCTCAAAAAAGCACTGTCGGCGGTTTTGCGCGGCACTGAGGCGGTTGTTGAAGCGGTCGGCGGCGAAAGCGGTAAATTGAAAAGTCTCGGTGGCCATCCTAAAACGAATCTTCTTGGGGAAACCTATTACTCCGTCGTGCCGTTCTTATATGGCGAGTACTACGCGAAGCTCAGCATCGTGCCGGTGTCCTCCGCTCTGCTCGCATTGAAGGACAAGGCGGTCGATCTGAGCGATAAGCCGGACGGGCTACGAGAATCGGTGAACCAGCACTTTGCGGAGCACGGTGGCGAATGGGAAGTGCGAATCCAGTTGGCAACGGATCTCGAAAAAATGCCGATTGAAGACGCGTCGAAGCGCTGGCCCGAAGACGAAAGCCCCTACCTTACCGTCGCCCGTATTACCGTCGAGCCGCAGACCGCATGGACCGATGCCCGGGCCGCTGTCGTCGACGACACGCTGGCATTCAGTCCGTGGCATGGGCTGGCTGCCCATCGCCCGCTGGGTGGGGTCATGCGCTCGCGCAAACCGGTTTATGAGATGTCGTCGACGTTCCGCGCTCACCACAATGGCTGCCCGATGCACGAACCCACGACGGCAACGAAGCTCCCGTCTTAAAAATCGACTCACCTCTTCTTATCAGACGACTTATGCCCGTAAATGTCGCCGCCGGTACCGTCGGCGACATTTTGACGCACAGACTAAAAATCGCGCATAATCCCGCCTAGCGTTCGCGTCGCTATCGATAGACCTGTATGCCTCCTGTGCCTATTTGCCTGTTGAAATACGACGTCAGACGATAACGATCAAAAATACGTCGACCTAGGAGACCGGGATATTCCCTGCACGGCTATGGAAAAATTGCGTTTTACGTTGAAACGGGCGGCGGCGGCAATGCTGTTCGCGGCGTGTTTGCCTGCCGCGCAGGCAGCCACCTACGTCTATGTATCCAACGCGGACAGTCAGGACATTTCGACGTTTACGTTGGACCAGGCCACCGGTGCGCTCAGTCCAATCGAGACAGTCCACGTGGGCGGCACCGCGATGCCGATGACGGTATCGCCAAACCGCCGGCGCCTGTATGTTGCGCTGCGCTCGAAGCCCTACCGCGTCGCCAACTTCGCGATCAATCCGATTGATGGCAAGTTGATCGCCCTGGGTGATTCGCCGCTGGCCGACAGCATGGCGTATTTGTCGGTAGACAAGACTGGCCGCTACTTGTTCTCGGCGTCATACGGTGGCAACAAGGTGAGCGTGAATCCGATCGGACCGGACGGCATCGTTGGCGCACCGCAGCAGAGCATCGCAACCGGTCCCATGGCGCATGCGATTGCCGCATCGCCGGATAACCGCTACGTGTTCGCGACCGTACTGGGTGCCGATGTCTGGCTTCGCTTTGCGTTCGATGCGCAGACCGGCCAGTTGGTACAGGACGAAACGCCGGCGCAGACGCTACCGGCGAAATCCGGACCACGTTTCTTTGCCTATTCACCTGATAAGCGATTCGTGTATCTGGTCGATGAACTCGACGGAAATCTTCACGTGCTGGCATTCAATCAACAGACCGACACGGTCAAATTGAGCCAGACCGTGAGTGCGCTCCCAACCGACTTTGCCAACAAGTTCGGGGGTAAGAAGCCATGGGCGTCGGACGTGCACGTGACGCCTGACGGTCGGTACGTGTACACGTCGGAACGCTCTTCGAGCACGATCGAGGGCTATCGCGTGAATCCGCGCAATGGCGAGCTGACGCGCATCGGGGAGTGGCCCACGGAGACGCAACCGCGCGGCTTCAATATCGATTCTTCGGGCCGCTATCTGCTCGCCGTGGGAGAAAAATCCGCCCATCTGAGCACTTATCGAATCGGCAAGGACGGTAACCTCACGCCGCTGCAACGCTATGCGGTGGGTCGGGGTCCGAACTGGATCGAACTGGTTGACTATCAGTAGTCGATAGCGCGTTGGCGAGCGCTGCGCAGCGTTCGGTGCCTCAAGGAATGATCCGCTCGGCGCGAAGGCGCGTGAACAGTTCGAGGAACGAGGCACAGCTATCATAAAAATCCAGAAAGCCGCGATCCCGGCTCTTGGTCATGTCGTTCACGCATTCGATCTCGCGGCCCAGATCGGCATCGGTATGCCACCACGATGCCAATTTGTCGACATTAGACTCCACTAGCCCGTGTTCATCGGCGATCTTTTTCCAGAGCGCCGGTGCCGTGTCTTTTAGTCGGGCATCGAGCGGGGCAGGAGTGGCCGGATACTTGGCAGGTTCGATGTCGAAAAATGCCGCAATCTGCGCCCACATCCAACGCCAACGGAAGACATCACCATTGACGGTGTTGAAAGCCTCGTTTCGCGCCGCCGGTGCGAGAGCCGCCCATTCCAATTGACGCCCCAGCAGGCCGGCGTCGGTCACATCGCTGAGTCCGTCCCATTGTTGGCGTGAGCCCGGGAAGATGAACGGTTGTCCGGTTGCTTTGCAGATGGACGCGTAGACGGCGAGCGTCACGCCCATATTCATCGCGTTCGTGCCCTTGGCTTTGCCAATCATGGTGTGGGAACGGTGGACGCTCCAACTGAAACCGTTCGCTTCGGCTGCGGCGAACAAAATGTCTTCTAGTGTGTAGTAAAAATTCTCGCCCGGTTGCCGCGGCTCGCTTTCACGGAACGGGGTCTCCGCTTTGCCACTGCCATAGTTTTCAAAAGAGCCTAGGTAGTGCTTGGTGCCGGTCACCAGGGCGACATGCTTCAATGGGGCATCCGCCAACGCCTCACAGAGATGCCGCATCATTGCGCCGTTGGCCTCGACATTCTCTTTCTCCGTCGCGCGACGCGTCCAGGTGCAAAAGAACACATGCGTGATCGGCAGCCCTTTCAGCGCTTTTTTCATCGACTCACCGTCGTGAAGATCACCGACGACAGGGATCACCCCCTCCTGTGCGACGGGTTGACGCGCGAGACCATAAACGGTCCAGCCGCTTGCTGCAAGCACATTGGCGAGGTTGTGACCCGAGATACCGGTGACACCGGCGATTAAGGCAATACCTTTTTGCATGACGAATCCTTGGTCGGTCAAGCATGAAGCGACGGATTACCGCAAAATGACGGACGACGCAGCGCGGGTCACGCACCAAACCGCCCGGAGCGATAGACAATCGAAAAGTGTAACCCTCGTGCGAAAACCTTGCCGCGAACGATCCCTTTCGGTCGTACGACATGCTCACCCCATGCTTTCGACAAACAACTGTGAATTATCGTTGCACCATTGCGCGCGCGTCGGTCGTATTTGTTAAATTAATGCCCTTTGTACGCCGGCGCATTCTAGGTGGACCGCGACAGGCATTGGAGGAGAAAACCCCGTGGCAGGATTTGTGACCAGAACGCTGGCATTGCTATCCGCAGCAGGCTGTATCGCCGCTGCCGCAATGCCCTGCAGTGCCGCCGTTTCTAAAAGCGCGGCGTCAAAGGGGATGTCGGTACCGCAATTACAGGTATGGACGCGCAATACGATTCGCTACAGCTGCGATCACCGCGCGGCCTTGACGGTTCATTACATCAATACGAAGAATGAACAAAGCTTTGCGCTGTTGGACGTCAAAGGCCGAAGCATGCTGTTCGTCAATGTGACCGCGGCGAGCGGCTCGAAGTATGTCGCAGGCCAATACACGTGGTGGACGAAAGGCCCCGAAGGCGACTTGCGTGATGAGATGGCGGACGAGAATGCGCCGCCTATTTTAGGTAATTGCACGGCGCGTCGTTGACGCTTCGTCAGTTGGATTAGCCGGGGCACGAACATCCTACCCGTCGGAGAAGCGCCCATGTCATCACCACCGAACGCCGCGCGCGATCGCCTGATTCAACAATTCGACCTGTTGCCGCATCCAGAAGGCGGGTTCTATCGAGAAACCTATCGCGCTGCGGATCAGGTGATACGCGGACCCGGCTCGGTCATACGCTCTGCCTCCACGGCCATCTACTATCTGCTCAGCGACGAGGCGTTTTCGGCATGGCATCGCATTCGGTCTGACGAGCTCTGGCATTTCTATGCGGGCGATGCGCTCGACGTCCATGCGATCAAACTCACGTCATCGGATCGGCTAGACATTGCGGGCCGCGCATCCAACGACGTGCTGACGCATCATTTGGGGAACGCGCTAAGCGATGAACGGGCCGTTTTTCAGGCCGGTGTGGCAGCAGGTGATTGGTTTGCGGCAGAGCGCGTGCCTGGCCCCCATGGCTTCACGCTCGTCGGCTGTACCGTTGCACCCGGCTTCGAGTTCAGTGAATTCGAGCTCGCCGATGCAGCCTGTGTTGACGCGCTGATAAAGGCGTATCCGACTTACCGATCACTGATCGAACGACTCAGCGCTTGTCGTTGATGAGGTCTTCTTCGTTCGAGATCTCATCTGTTTCAAATCTGGTGCTGTAAACGCCAAGAACCCCGCCTTTTTGGGGCGGGGTTCTTGGTTTGTAGCA
>CAWUJR010000129.1:0-8987 GCA_963922375.1 uncultured Robbsia sp. | reverse complement strand
GTCGGGCTGTGCAGAGCAGGCGACGCGCATTGCCGAGGAGGCGTCCCGTCTGAAAGGACTCTCGGTGACGTTCGAGCGCTGGCACGAGCAGATGATTTCGCTGATGGAGCAGAACCACGACATGCATGCGAAGAACGACGAATTGGCGTCCATCGTCAAGCATGTACTGATCGTTTCGTTGAATGCGTCGATTGAGGCCGCCCGTGCGGGTGTCGTCGGCAAGGGTTTCGCGATCGTTGCCGCAGAGGTGCGAACGCTCGCAACTCGCTCCGAGGAGTTGTCGAAAGACTATAGCCATAGTCTGCATCGCAACGATCTGACCACGACATCTACCTTCCAGGACATCCAGGCCGGGGGCAAGATGGTCAGTGCATCGCTCAGCAGCCTGGAGTCGCTTGCCACGCAGCTGCGCAGCCACGTTCAGCAGGCCGCAACGTGATCAGCGAACAGGCGCGAAGCAGTCTGCGGCGAATTCTGGAGCACGCCGCGCAATCGCGATTGCGATTGCATGATGGCGATGCGATCGCGATTGCGCCGCTCGAGATCCAGGGGCCGCACGCTCCGGTGGGCCGAGGTGCGGGGCGCTTGCGACGGGTGGTGAACGGTGCTGCGTACCGGCAACGCCGTGTCGTCGCGCTGACGATCTCGTCGATGCGCTTCAAGCTCATGGTGATATTGCAGGTGGAAGAGACCGAGGCCACGCGCGACTATTTCCTGCGGGGTAGGGCCGACATCGGTTTTCAGGACGTTTTTCTGGAAATCGCGAATTTGTTCTGCGGTGCGATGAATCAGGAATTACTTCGGTACTTCCCGGACCTTGGCATGTCGACGCCCTACATTCTGGACGCGCATTGTCTTTCGCATCTTGAAGTACTGAACTCGCATTACCTTTCCACGCAGATGATTACGCTGAATGACACGGTACGGATCTCTGCGCACCTTTGCGTGTCGGCCTACGCGCCCATCGATTTTCACGCTGACGACGCTGCAGTCGAAGAAAGCAATGGCGAATTGGAATTGTTTTAATATTTTCTTCGAGGTAACAGCATGTCAAAAATATTGGTTGTAGACGATTCGAGTACGGTCCGCGACGAAGTTGCCGGATTTCTGAGAAAGAACGGGCTATTGGTCGAGACAGCGGTGGATGGCAAGGACGGCTTGGCGAAGCTGAGCGCCAATCCGGGTATCAGGCTCGTGATCAGCGATGTCAATATGCCGAATATGGACGGTCTGACGATGGCTGAGAAAATTCGCGGGGAGCAGGGAAACCGCGCAGTGAACATCATCATGTTGACGACTGAAAGCAGCCCGAGCATGAAGGAGCGCGGCAAGGCGGCCGGCGTGAAAGGATGGATCGTGAAACCGTTTCGCGGTGAGGCTGTTTTGGAAACGTTCAAGAAACTGGTCAGTTAAAACGGGGGCCAGCATAACAGCGGCCATTCCACCGATCGTACAGTAGGCGCGCCATGGCTCGCCCGGCGCGTCCTGATGACGCGCCGGGCGTTTTGCCTTACTTCGGCAGCGATGCCATATCGATCACGAAGCGATATTTGACGTCGCTCTTCAGCATCCGTTCATACGCGGTGTTGATGTCGTCCATCTTGATCATTTCCACGTCGCAACTGATGCCGTGCTCGGCGCAGAAGTCCAGCACTTCCTGGGTTTCGGCGATGCCACCGATCAGCGACCCTGCGACTGCCTTGCGACCGGTAACCAGCACGCCCGCCTGCAACGCCGGTTCGACCGGTTCGAGCAAGCCGACCAGGCAATGCGTGCCGCCGAGTTTCAGCGTCGACAGATACGGGTTCAAGTCGTGCTGCGTGGGCACCGTATCGAGGATGAAGTCGAAATGGCCTTTCACTGCAGCCATTTGCGCGTCGTCGGTCGACAGCACGACGTGATCCGCACCCAGGCGGCGTGCTTCGTCGCCCTTCGAGGGCGAACGGGTGAACAGCGTGACGTCCGCGCCCATTGCCTTCGCCAGTTTGATGCCCATGTGCCCGAGTCCGCCCAGGCCGACCACCGCGACCTTATGGCCCTGGCCGATTTTCCAGTACCGCAGCGGCGAGTACGTGGTGATGCCGGCGCAGAGCAGTGGCGCGGCACTCTTGATATCCAGCGCATCCGGTACCTTGACGACGAACTTGTCGTTGACGACGATGCGTTCCGAATAGCCGCCGTATGTCGGCAATTGGTCGCGGCGATCGTTGCTGTTGTACGTGAAGGTCGCGCCTTCTTCGCAATATTGTTCGAGACCGCCTTTGCATGGACCACAATGCTGGCAGGAGTCCACCATGCAGCCCACGCCAACGACGTCGCCAACGGCGAATTTCGAAACGTTCGAGCCGATTTGCGAGACACGCCCGATGATTTCGTGGCCCGGTACCATCGGGTACATGGAGCCACCCCATTCATTGCGGGCCTGGTGGATGTCGGAATGGCAGACGCCGCTGTAAAGAATATCGATTACGACGTCGTCCACGCGCGGATCACGGCGTTCGAAGTCGAACAGCGAGAGCGGCGTACTGGCGTTGCGGGCGGCATAACCACGAATGTGCATCGACATGGTGAGATTCTCCGAAGTGAAGCGCTACAGGAAGCGTGTCTGCATTATTCCGTCCGGGACAACACGGCGAAAGGCAAATTCCCGTCGATTTTTTGCCTAATCCTGCTGATTCGAGGCGAAGGGGTACAATCCTCTTCGGCGTACGATGGCGGCATTGCGCGGTGTTTCGCCCCGTATGCGGTGCCGCGTTCGAGCGTGCGGCGTCGCACCTGCGGTGCGCCTGCCCGGTGCACCTGCTCAGACCTGCACACCACCTCGGATCGGGGTCTCCGTCCGCGCTTCCGGCCCCGTTGTGCATTCTATTTTTGGTTCTATTCTCCCATGACGACTGTGCTAGATATTGCGGCGATGATCGATCGCCAGATTCCTCGCGACGGCTTTCATACGACCAGCATCCCGGGCGTCCGGCTATTGCGCGCAGTCCAGCATTTCGAACGCGGGCCGTTACTGTATGAGCCGGGCATCGTCATCGTCGCGCAAGGGGCGAAAGTCGGTTATCTGGGCAATGAGATCTATCGCTACGATGCGTCTCACTATTTGGTGTTATCGGTGCCAATGCCGTTCGACTGCGAGACCTTTGCGAGCCCGCAGGAGCCTTTGCTGGCCGTGTTGGTGGGCGCGGAGGTGACGTTGTTGCAAGAGATTCTCCGCGAGATAGACGCGAATGAGAGCGCATCGCGTGGCGCGAGCGGGGCACGTAGCGTTCGTACCGACGGTACCCCTTCGGCCCCGATGGCTTCCGTGCCGTTGGATCGCCAGATCCTGGATGTGGTCGGGCGCTTGCTCCAGACATTGGCCGACCCGATCGATGCCCGCGTGCTGGGCGAGCAGTCGGTACGGGAGTTGTTGTTCCGCGTACTGCAAGGACCGCAGGGTGCCGCGCTACGCGCCGTCGCGCGTCGGCAGTCCGGCTACAGCAGAATCGCAAATGCATTGCAGCGGATCCACGTGGATTACGGCAGTGCGCTGGACATCGAGACGCTGGCGCGAGAAGCGAATATGAGCGCGTCCACCTTCCAGCATAACTTCAAGGCGGTGACATTGACGTCGCCGTTGCAGTATCTGAAGCGCGTCCGTTTGCATAAAGCACAATTGCTATTGCAGCATGACGGTATGCGGATATCGGCTGCGGCGTTACAGGTTGGATATGAGAGCGCGTCGCAGTTCAGCCGCGAGTACCGGCGATATTTCGGCCGCAGTCCGAGCGAGGAGGGCATGGAGGCGTTCGCTGCGCAGCCGAAGTTCAGCGATGCCGCCGTGTGACGCGGCATTGCCTAGGGTTTCTACGTAGATTTGCGATCTCGAACCGCCGAATTTTTTGGTCGATAGAAAGTAATTTGAAAGAGATTCGTATTATTAACAAAGGGTAATAATCTGGATTGCGTATATTTCTGATGATCGTTCAGTCGTGCTGGTGAATATCTGTAAGCGTGTTCATTTGACCTGCGTCGATGACGGCTTTCAATAGACGAAGAATGTGAAGAAAGCCTCGCATCTATTTGATCTTCGGCAAAGACTTGTTGTGTGAAGCATGATGCATGCGCTCCTTGATCCTGCGATACTGGCGTCGATGCCCGGTGTATAGGGCAAACACTATGCGCGTAAGAATGCAGAGGAAAGGAAAATGAATTCGATCATCGACGCCCTTTTTTCGGATCAAGAGGCAGCCGCGAGCGGCAGGGTCATGCCGCTGAATCACCACGATATCGTGGTGGCATTGTCCAAGACCTTGTCTGACAAAAATATCGCAGTACTGCATATGCTTTATCCCAGAACGGATGCTAGAACGCACCGCAGTCTGGATGCGCTCGTCGACATTCTGCGCGGGCAGGGACTGCAGCAGGTCGCGAGCCTGATCGCGAAGGAGGCACACTACCTATTGTTCGAGGATCCGGCCAATGCCTGGCGCGCATTCCAGGAGATCCGGCATGATTCGCTCGCGATCGGTGCACACCTCTACTACAAAGGCTTGGAAGGGGACGCCGCAGAACGTGCGCTGGATGCCGATGCGCATCCGCAGGCTCGCGCCCGGCCTTATCGGGTCGCGAATGGTAGGTTTGTCGCCTGAGAGAGGTCTGCTACTGTCGGCGACCGACGCGTGAGAGGTGACCGTCGCGGCGGTAGCAAGGACGGCAGGTAGCAAGGACGGCAACGCAAGCGGCAGCACGCAACGGGTGCCCCCGCTTGCACCACGGTAGCGGGTTCAGTTATCGTTCCGGTATCTCTTTGTGTCACGAACGGAACGAAACGCACGATGTCACTCGAACACTACTGGTTATTCCTCCCCGCATGTTTCGCGCTCAATATGACCTTCGGGCCGAACAACGCGCTGTCGATTTCCAATGGCGCGCGCGAGGGGATCGCCCGTTCGATGTTGGCATCGTTGGGGCGCCTGCTGGCCTTTGCGGTGATGATTGCAATCGCGGGGTTGGGTCTTGGCGCTTTGTTGGTGGCGTCGCAAACCCTGTTCACTATCTTAAAATTTGGCGGCGCTGCCTATCTGGTCTGGATCGGCGTCAAGTTGCTGCGCACGAAGCAAGCCGCGAACGACATCGGTGGGGGCGATGACGCGTATTCCGAGCGAGGCGGCGCGACAGGTTCCGAACGGCATGTCATGCAGCAGCGCGTCTCCGCCGCCGCGGCCGCCGCCGTCTACCCGCCCACGAGAGCATCTCGCACGCTGCATCAACTTGCCAAGCAAGAGTTTTTGGTCGCGGCAGGCAATCCGAAAGCCATCCTGTTTTTCACCGCGTTTCTGCCGCAGTTTGTCGACCGTTCGTCGTATGCGCTGAGCTTCACGCTGATTGGGGCGACGTACTTGCTGCTCGAGTTGGTTGCCATCACCATCTATGCCGCCATCGGCGCGCGCCTGGGAAGTATCACCACCAGCGCGCGTGGTTTCGTTTGGTTTAACCGCGTCACTGGCAGCATGATGATCGGATTTGGTATCCTGCTGGCCTTTTTGCGCCGACCGGCGGTTTGATCATGACATCCTCTTCACCATCGCCCGCTGCACCGGCATCGCCAGACCGGCCGCGACAATTCGATCTGACAGAGATTGCAGAAGCTGGCGCGTGCCTGCGGGCAGGCAACGTGTTGGCTTATCCGACCGAAGCAGTTTTCGGACTAGGAGCCGATCCGCTGAATGAAGCCGCGGTTGCCCGTATTTTTGCGCTCAAAGGTCGCCCGTCGACCGTCGGGGTGCTGCTTGTCGCGTCGCGGTTCGAGCAGATTGCCCATTTGATCGATCCGGCGAACATACCGCCTGATGCGATGAATGCCGTCACCGCGACGTGGCCAGGACCCACCACATGGGTCTTTCCGCGATCGAAGCAAGTGCCTGCCTGGGTATCAGGTGGCCACGACGGCATCGCGCTTCGCATTACCGCCCATGCCCCCACTGCTGCGTTGTGCGATGCATTCGGTGGCGCGCTGGTGTCCACCAGCGCGAATTTGCATGGCGAGCCCCCCGCCCGGGATGTGGAGACGGTACGGAAATATTTCGGTTCCGCACTGGACGCATTGCTGGACGCGCCGCTAGGAACGCAAACGCGATCGAGTGCGATCCGTGATGTGTTGACCGGCAAGTGGCTGAGAACCTGAGGGTGTCCGTATGCGCACGAGACCGCAGGCGTTCACCGAGGGGTGCTGCCGGACCGCAGTCGGGCCGATCGCGCGTCTGGCGCATCGTCTGGCGAATCCAGAGGCATGAGCTCCCGTAGCGCTACCAGGGTTGGCGTGTCTGCCAGGATGGCCAGGATATCGTTCGCGAGTAAGTGCATGTGACTGTGATGGGTGTCGCCATGCGTCACGCATTCCAGCACGCTGCCGAACTGAATCAATACATCCGCGCAGGAGGTGCCGGGCTTTTGCATCATGTTTTGCAACATGGTCAATGTATTCTGATTCGCGATCGTGCCGGGAAATGCGTTGAAGAATACGCGCGAGCGCCAGATAACATCGCCTGGGCCTAGTATCGAGGCGCTGCGCACGAAGGCCTGGTCGAAAGCCTCGCTCATCGCTTCGAACTCCGACGCCATCGCGGTGCGCATCAACGGAGAAGGGTCGGACGAGCAGCGAAGCAGGAACGCCATCGAATAAGCCGGCTTGTCCGGTAGCAGGATCAACCGCATGATCGGCAGCAGGATTGCCGACAGCACATGTGTCGGTTTCAACACGTCGCCGCGTTCTTGCTCGAGCTTTTTCAGCAGGCTGAGCCGTTCTTCATGAATCGGGGTCAGTCGCCGTTTCAATATCTCCGCCGCCAGAATATCTTTCGACCCGAAGTGATAATTGACCGCCGCCAGATTGACGCGCGCCTTCTCCGTGATCACCCGGAGGGTAATTCCTTCAACGCCCTCATCCGCATAGATCTGCTCGCACGCATCCAGAATCCTGTTTCGGGTCGATATCGGATCGCGTAATTGCATGGTGGAACTCCTCCCATGCCGCCTTGGCAGCAGGGTGATGCCTGCACGCGACACTTTCTTTCAAAAACTGGGCCAGCAGAAAGGACGCGTAATGAGAACGTCATGGTCCGATCGCGTTGTCCGGACCCTTGCGATGGTGGGGCTCCGCGCTGCGCTATCGGTATTTTCCCTTGAGACGAGAACGGAGACACGCGGGCATACCCTCGCTTGATCTCAAATTAACTAAACGGTGAGAATGTTTTCACGCCATCTGTGCCGCGGGCGCGACGGGGCGGGTCGTGCCGTACACGGCGACGTAGATCAAGGATAGCGCGTATTCGAAGCAGTGGGTCGTACCAAAAACGAGACAGCGGAAAAAATTATAAGACTGGGAGTCGGGGCATGAAGCGCACGAGGAAATACAACGTCATGGTGATGACGGCATTCGCGGTAGCCGCCGTACCGGCATTCGCGCAGAGTTCGGTTACGCTATACGGGATCGTGGACGACTCGATTGGCTATCAGAGTAGCCAAGCGGCGCTGGGCTCGAACGCCGGCGGTCGGTCAGCGGTGAAAACCGGTGCCGGCGTCTGGGCCGGTAACCGGTTCGGCTTAAAGGGTTCGGAGGATCTGGGTGGCGGCAACCGCGCTATCTTTCAATTGGAATCGGGTTTCAACATCAATACCGGGGGGCAGCAATACACGAATGCGATGTTCGGTCGGCAGTCGTGGGTGGGACTCACGAATCCAAACTACGGTACGCTGACGCTGGGCCGGCAGTACACCGCTTATTACACGCTGCTCTCGCCGTACAGCCCGACCAACTGGCTGACCGGCTTTTATGGCGCGCACCCCGGCGATCTGGACCAGATGGACACGATCTACCGCGCGAACAGCTCAATCGTCTACAAGTCGCCTACGCTGTACGGCTTCACGGTCAGCGGTTCGTATTCGCTGGCGGGGGTGGCCGGGAGCGTCAATCGCGGCGCGACCTGGAGCGGCGCGATCCAGTATACGAACGGCCCGTTCGGCATTGCGGCCGGCGTCACGCGCCTGAATAATTCGACGCCGGGCGGCGGCGCGTTCGGTGCGGATTCGACGACGACGTCGGGTGGCCAGAGCGGCGTCTCTGCTGTCACAAACGGCTATCAGACTGCTCAGGCACAGCAGCGCATCGCGGTGGGGGCAGGATATACATTCAATAGCGCGTGGGACGTGTCTGTGACCTATTCGAATGTCCAATACATTCCAGGGATAAATTCCACGTACCACAGTATTGCCACGTTCAACACGGTAGGTGCCGTGCTGCATTGGAAACCGATACTGCCGTTGGATCTGGCTGCCGGGTATGCATACACGCGTGCCACCCAGTCGAACGGGATCCAAAGCAATGCGCAATATCAGCAGTTCAATCTTTCCCAATACTACGCATTGTCGACCCGCACGGGCTTGTATGCACTTCAGGCTTACCAGCGCGCAAATGGACAGACGCTGGGAACGACGGGGCGTATCATCAATGCGACTGCCGACATCGGCGATGGTTTTCAAAGTGCACCGTCGTCGTCGCGCAGTCAGTTCGCTGCCGGCGTGGGCATCATTCACCGTTTCTGATTAGCGCTACGAGATTTTTATGATCAGTGGAAAAACGGCTTTGATCGTGCACCTGGGCTTTCCGACGGAAAGCTTCAAGGCACCGATGATTTATAACCCTTGGTTCGACAAGCACGGCATCAATGCCGTCGTCGTGCCGATGGGGGTGAAACCCGATGACTACTCGGCGTTCTTGCCGCTGGTGTTCCGGATGAGCAATATCCACGGCGCCCTGGTGACGATGCCGCACAAGATTGCCACCGCGGGTCTCGTCGATGAACTCACGCCAACGGCCCGAATTGCGGGGGCTTGCAACGCGATCTTGCGACGGACGGACGGCTCGCTGCTGGGCGATCAATTCGATGGCGCGGGTTTCGTGCGCGGTGTCGAGCGCAAGGGCTGCACGCTGACAGGCGCGCGGG
>CAWUJR010000128.1:0-8987 GCA_963922375.1 uncultured Robbsia sp. | reverse complement strand
GCCGCAGCGAACGAGTTGGCGAGCGGTCCCGGCGTATCGGGCGCGATCGCCACGGAGGGCGTGCGAACGAAACTGGATGCGAGGGGGCGGTTGGTGGCGCAGCCTGCCAGCAGCAGCAGCGCGACGCTGAACATCAACCATAGGGCGGACCGCAACCGTAGTGCTACGTTGAGCGGCGATGTCGCGCGCAACGATCCACCGTCAGAAAGAAGCGAGAGAGACTGTAAGAGGAGGGAAACGTGCGTCGAATCGACCGATCGGCCGAGCCACGCGAGGGGGGAAGAGATCGTGCGCGCATTGCGCATTCGTTTGGGAAAGAACCGCCTGTTACTGTCGTTCTGACCTGCCGCCAACACATGCTGATACTGCATCGCGAATACATCCTCAATACGTTGCGCACGAAGTTTCCGTCCGCGCCTGTGCGGCAGCGGGGGCCAGGATGTCGACGGATGTAAACAAGTCCTGAATTAGCTTCTTTATTCTAAGAGAAATTACGCAAGTAGGAGGGCGGGGCGCAGGGGCCCTCAATGTGCACCCCCACGGGCACGCCGTCGGGCGCATTGTCACGGCAGCTTGCCCGCCATGCAGTTGTTATAGGCCTGGGTGTAGACCTGTGACGCGTTGCCTACGTACTCCGGCTTGTCGTAATACGCGCCAATGGCTTCGCCGACGAACAAGTCGCTGGTGGCGTGGTCCAGTCCGTCCGCCTTGGCTTTGCGCCGTGCCAGATCCATCGTTTCGTGCTGGGTCTTGCCGGCGTCATGGGCTGCCTGGATGGTCTGCAAAAATTGCGCGAAGTAGGTGCAATCGCCCGCCTGGTTCTTTGCCTGGGCCTGCGGGGAGCACAACAGCGCGGCGATGGGCAGGGCAACAAACGCGCTCAGACGAAACGTCGCCGCGCGGCACACAGAAAAACGGGTCTTCATAGAGAGGCAGTGTCGAAACGGTCAAGGTGAACGCATTCTGCCATTTTCGGGCGGAGGCTGCGTTCATTGTGACCGCTGGCGGGGCGATTGGCGCGTTCGGCGCTGGCCCTGCCTGCCCCTGAGATCGTGCGGTTAGTCCGGCTTTGCATCCGGGTCGGAAAGCGGCGAATCCGGGTTCATTCCGTCCGGTTTTTCCTCGCCCGGCTTCAGCTTCGGCCCCTGGCTGAAATGCTCATTGTCCTTGTCCGAGACGACGCCCTTTTCCTCGGATTCGATACCCACGTCTTTCACGTCCGTACTGTCCATGATCGTACCTCCGTTGATGCGTTCCTGGAGTGCTCCGTCACGCAAGTACCGTTCCGCGAGGAAAATTACTGGCAGCGCAAAGAGGGCGATCCCAGCACGATGCCGTCGCCCTTGCAATTGAGCGTGACCGCTTTCCCTTCGCGCAAATCGCTCGGGACGTCGTCGCTGCCATCGGCCCAACGCACGTCCACGGTATCGAACGCATCCCCCGTTGCAAATTCCAGCGTCGGTGGATGGAAAGGGTCCTGCTTTATGCGAAGAATCGTACCGGTGAAGCGAAAAGACTTTCCTTTGTACAGGTAGTCTGCCGCAGCGGTATTGCGCTTGTAGTCCTGGTAGAGCTGCTTCGCGGTCACGTCCGACGTCTGTGCGTCGCGAAACACCATGATCGGCGGCGGTTCCGCCGAGTGCGATGCAGGTGCAGGTGCAGGTGCAGGTGCAGGTGCAGGTGCAGCGGCGGTCATGGGGGCCGACGGGTGAGCCGGAGCGCTCGGCGGAGGCGCATTTGACACATGGGCGGCGTTCGGCACGGAACTGGCATCGGCAGACACCTCCTGCTGAAGCTGCTCGCTGCGCATTTGGTACCAACTGACCAGACAGGCTCTGTCGTGACAATGTTGCTCACGCCATTCCCACTGCGACTCGTTTTCGTCGCGAAACGCCTTTGCGTTCGGCGCAGCCCGTTTAGCGCGCTTGTAAAGGTCCCCCAGTCGATCGTCTGCGGCAGACAGCTCCGGGTCTGAGCAGATCATTTTTTCATTCGCCGAGTGCCCTTTTTTACAGTCGAAACTGGCAGCGTTCACGGTGTTGCCGAAAAATCCCGTCGTCACGATAGCCATAGCCATAGCGATCCGATATGTTTTACGCGCAGCCATTTTGCCTCGTTTATTGCCCACGTTTTGTAGCGCTCGTCATTGCCTCAAGAAAATCTATGCCAATGCGAGGATTGTCGATTTTTGCAGCCAGAAGAATAAACCTAAATTGTATTGCGACGGCAACTAAATGCCCCACTTAGCGCACCAGTGTGCAGACGGGCCAATGACAAAATCGCAGCTGTTGCCGCACTTCAAAGCTTGCTACCACTTTATAAATAGGTAACTATTGCCGCACTTGTTGCTTTATAGCAAAAGATACGCAAATAATACTGCAAATAATGCCGCTTATCGATATGCTCCGAAATTGACGCAGATCACCTTACTGCCCGATTACATAGCCCGATACTCGATTCGACGCGATATGAGCATGCAGACTGTACTGGCGCAATACCTTTCTTCGACCAGCAGCGATAAGGCTAGCGTGGGCGCGGCTTCACCTATTCGCGAAAGCACGCGGCCCGATTATGAGTCGATGAGTCCTCAAGCGTTGGCGCGACTGATGGTCTTTGGCACCACGGCATCCGGCGCGGCGCTGTTCGATATGACAATCGTCACGCAGATAACGGTTTAAATGCGCGCGAGAGGTCGCTTCCTCTTTATCGTATCCACCGGATGAAAGGGTAAGCGGAATCCGGACAGTACACCGGCTATCCGGTCCATTAATTCGCTGGCGGATGGTTTTCGCAATGCTCGCCAATCGCGCCGCCAATTTGCACGGGCGTCAGCCCTTCCAGGTCAGGGCTGGTATAAATAACATTCGCTAACGCCACCACCCCTTGTTGCTGGGTGGGTTCGGCAAAGGTCTGCTTCAATTGCTCATCCACTTTCGCTTCGCTGACCCCTCGGTCACGGGCTTGTGCGATGGTCGTCGCGACACTCCGTTCAGCGTCGCACAACTCGGATGCGCGCACAGTCGTTATCCCAAGCGACCCGAAAACAGCGATGCAGTAAAGCGCCTGGCGGGTGGTCATCATCTCGCATATTTCCTTCATATCGATAAGCGCTATTGTGGCTCGAAAACCGTCCCGTAGCAGTCGTTTTCACGCGTTTGTTTGCAGGTTTGCGTGGGTCAATATCCGGAATGGAAATTGCTTTTTCGCCAAACGTCCCCTCTGTTGGATAATGCCCGGGTCGCTCGCATCGTCTGCATCCGTTGCTCCGCAACGGTAAACAATAAAGGCACACATCATGAGCCGCACAATGGCTCGGTGTCATCGGCGCGGTACTGACCGGGTCCGCCAGCCTGACAATGTTGTCTACCGGCGATGGCGCGCGAAGCGATCACGCAGTGGTTGCAGTCGTGGGGACCACGAATCATCCAGCTATGGATTTTCGTTCAATCCGGCATCGTGATCGTGCGGTTTTTTCAGGCGAGCGGCTATCCCAGTCGGGAAGAAGTCGGTTTCCTGTTGGTCTCGATATTCAATTGCCTCGCGCGGGAATCTTCATTAAGCGCACGATCATCGAATATCTGAAGCGTGCGCTTTAACGATGACCGGAGCGTTTGTCTCGCTCGACACGCGTACGATCTTGTGTCGATAGCGTGTCGATAGCGTGTCGATAGCGTGTCGATAGCGTGTCGAGCCATCTCAAAACGAAGGCGTCATATCGACGCCACGGCATTATATCTGGGGCAGCGCCACACGCCCCGGCACCGCGCGTAATCCGCTGGCCCCCGAATCCGCGCTCTGGCCTTCCTCGTGGTATTCCGCGTCTTCGTTCACGGCCCAAACATCGTACAGCGGGCGTTCGGCAATGATGTTTTCGACCGCGAGCATCGCCGTCATCATCGCGTGATCCTGATTGTTGTACTTGTGCATGCCATTACGCCCAACCAGATGCAGGTGCGGGAAATGGTCGGCCAGATCGGTCTTGATCGTCTCGACGATCTCGCGATACCGATCGTCATACACCGGATAGGCCTTCGGCTGTCGAACCACGCGCGAGCCGCGAATTTGATCGCGCGATGCCAACCCGATTTTTTCAAGTTCGGTGATAGCCAGCTCGGCCAACTGCTTGTCGCTGCTTTGCCACAATGCATCGCCATCGAAGCAAAAATATTCGAGGCCAAGGCAGCCGGCATGGGCCACATCGGGCACCATGTCCGGCGACCACGACGCGAAATTCTGGATGCGGCCGACCTTCACCGACGGATCGTGGATATAGATCCAGTTGTCCGAGAACGACGCGGGGCGATCGATCATCAGCGCCACGGTAATGAAATCGCGATATTGCAGTTCCCGCGCCTGCGGTGCCGAGCGTGGAGTGGGGTGCATCATCGCCATCGTCTCGCGCATCGGTGCGGTGCAGACGACATGCCGCGCGGAATACCGGTGAACCACGCCGTCCGCCGTTACGCTCTCGACCGTCCACCGTTGCGTTCGGTCGTCGTAAGCGAGCGCGCTGGCACCTTGTCCCGTCATCAATTGTCCGCCTTGCGCCTGGAACTTGTCGGCCGCCGCCTCCCAAAGCATGCCGGGACCGCGCCGAGGATAGTAAAAGGACTCGATCAGTGTTTTGACCGTGGCGCTGCCCGTCGCGTTGCCCCCCCTCAGGCCGAGCGATTGTTTGAACGCATGCACCATCGCGGTGGACAGGCTCAGCCCCTTGATGCGCTGCGCCGCCCAGTCGGCAGAAATCTCGTCACACGACATGCCCCACACCTTCTCCGTATACGTTTTGAAGAAGATGGAAAACAAGCGCTCGCCAAACTGATTGGCGACCCATTGATGGAAGGTCGTCGGATGCTTGTGCGGTTTGATGCGCGCCGACAGGTAGGACAGCACGCAACGCACGCTCTCGACGATACCCAGATTTTTGAGCGCCTCCAACCCATCGAGCGGATAACGGTAGAACTGTCCCTGGTAGAAGATCCGGGAGCTGCGCGGGCGCTCGATGAAATCGTCCGGCAGCAACTCGCGCCACAGCGCCGTGACCTCCGCCGACTTCGAGAAAAAACGATGGCCGCCGATATCGAAGTAATGCCCTTCAAATTTTTCGGTACGGCTGATCCCGCCCACGTATTGCGGATCTTTTTCAATCAACGCGACCGACAGCGCCGATTTCTTCGTCAGCAGATATCCGGCCGTCAGCCCAGCGGGCCCGGCACCGATGATCAACACATCAACTGATTGCATTTGCTTTCTCGTACCACTGTGCGTGGAATATGTCTTACCGTTGTCGCGTGCTCTGGTGCGTGCTCTACTGGGTGCCGGACGCGTTGGCCTGTCCTGCCATCGCGTTGATTCGCCGGCAGTCGTAGAGCCAATACGGCTGTTGCGGCGTAGCCCACCAACGCTGATCGGTGGAGATGCCAACGTAGTGCTCAGGCGAAATGACGAAATCGAGGGCGGGCTGTCGACACACTCGCACGATGCCGTCCTGCGTCAGCGGCTTGAATGTGCCGAGGTCGCGATGCAGCAAGTCTCGTGCGGAGACGGGGCCGGCAGGCGCAGGGGAGCCATCGTTTTGCCTGATGATGGCGGCGCGGCGCAATGCCTCAAACGTGGTCTGGCGATGGAACACGATGCCGCTGGTCTGCTCTTCGGAAAAGTAACTCGCTGTTTTCATCAGAAACCACGGGTACATGATCTCCTCCGGCAGCCCGTCCCAGTAGACCATTTGTCCGGGCGTGACTCGTCCGACGAACGGCGCGCGTTGCGGGGTGTCGAGTTGGGCTTCCATCGCTGCGGCTATCGGCGAGCGCTGATCCACATTGGCCACCGCATAAGCCAGCAATGCTGCGAGCGAAACGTAAAACACCGCGTTGGCCCGCTTGTCTCGTAGCAGATAAGTCAGGCAGAGGCCCGCCAGTAGCAGTGCCATCAACCGGGAATGTATGCCCGTCTCGATCCACGGCATATCCACGCGCACGGAGCCCGCCCAATATTCGGCGCGCACGATAGAGAACGCGTGCTGCGACAGCGCCAGAAAAAGCAATGCGGGAATCGTCAGGATCGTGAGATAGAGGCGGTATCGCGGCAGACGGCTTTGAATGAATACCATCGGCTGCCGGGACGGGTCGAAGCAACGGCTCTGGGCAAGGACCGCTATCCCCAGCGCCGCACAACCGCCGCCGATTTCCAGCACCATCCAACACAGCGCCAGTATCCAAATCAATGCAGGACGCGTCGTCCTTTCGCGGTGCAGCAGCGTGAGATACGCGATCCACTGCATCGCGGTGAGCAGCCAAAGTACGCGCCACAATTGCAACTGGATCCACATTGCGTCATGACCGACGATATCGGCCACGTACGCGAAGCTGACGCCGGCAATGCCAATCAGCGCCAGTGCACGCCAGAGAATTTTTCTGTCTTCGGTTTCGCCCGACGCGACGATCAGCGGCAGCGCGATGACCCAACACGCCTTGCTCCAGGAAATCAAATCCCATTTTGACGGGAACAGGAACACGACCTCGGAGCGAATCGCCTGCTGCCAGGCTGCGTCGAATGGATGGATCGCGAACCCTACCGGCGTAAAGTATTGCAGCAGCGCAAACAGCACGAGCAGCGCTGCCGATAGTCGCCACCATGGCGCGCGATGGATGACGCAGAACAAAACGGTGGCGAAACCGACTGCACCGATCAAAGGATGGAGCGTCATCGCGGCCACGGCGATCGCGAAGGCGACAATGGGGCGGCGGTCGAGCGCGAACGAGAGGGCCCACAGTCCGAGCGCTTCTGCCGGCAAACGGGCGGTGAGGAACATTTCGTCGTACGAGAAGACAAAGCCTTCGCCGTAGTCCGGCGGCATACCCGCGATGAAAAGCAACGCGATCCAATGCCAAGGGGCCGGGAGCAGCTTCCGACTGATACGCCACATACCCGTCCACCACAGCAATTGGCCGGCGATCAGCCCGATCTTGTTGCCGTCTCTGATGCCCATCCCTTCGATCAACTTGCTATACAGCTTGCCGTAAAGCGTCCAGTCATCCTGGGAGCCAAATTGAAAAAAAAGATCGTGATGGAAATTTTGCGGATGCGCGTTGTAAATCGCTTGCGCGGTATACAGGATCGCATCGTGTCGGATGCCGGTATAGGGATGCGTCAGACAGAAGACGGTCGCAAGCAGAAGTAGAACGGGGATCGTGCTACCGACGGAATTCGAAGCGTGTCGAAGCATTGCGTGTTGGCTGATGCGTCCGTATTAGCGGGACGTGCAGTGGCAGGCGAGGGACCGGCAATGTCGCATCCACTCTGGATCGACGACAAGCGTGTGCGTCGGATGGTGAGCGAATCATACCCGATGGTTTGAATCTCATAAGGCACTGAGGCTAATTTACGACATTGCAAAGAGGGACTGCCTATTTCCACAGGCGCGGGATTGAATAGGTCGGCACGTCGGGAATTTCCAGTGAAACGACCGCTTTTATGCGATGACTTTAATCGGTCGTTCCACACGAAAAAATATTGTGCTGACGTGATCACACCGAGCCCGTTGGCGGACGCAAATTTTACCTGTTGCGGCAAGTAGATAGCAATGCAGAAAATCTATGCAAACGATTGAAATAACGCTCAACTCATACCGAAATCGGTCGTTAACGAAGATGTAACTGCAAAGCCCTCACCGCCGATGGGACTGCGCATGTCGCTGCGGACGTAATTGCGGGAATCGCCGACTTGGAACCACGACCTCGGCAAAGGGCCATTCCGGCGCTGGTTTCAATTCATTACCGACGGCCTGCATCGTATGAGGCACAACACATTCGCATCGCCGCTCGCGATGCCGAATTCTGGAGGATAGAACGATGAACTTTTTGAATAACCTGAAGATAGGTGGCCGGCTGGCATGTGGGTTCGGCATCGTTCTCCTATTGCTGTGTGGCTCGGGCATCGTCAGTCTTTATCAGACGTCGCGCGTGTACGCGGGAACCGAAGAACTCGCGAACGACTGGCTGCCGAGCGTGCAAGCCGCCGGCATAATCGAAACGATCGCGAACGACGCGCGGCGCAGTTCGTTGCGCGCCGTATTGGCGACGACTGCAGAGCAAAAGAGCGCGCAACGGGACGTCTATCGTCAAGACCAAGCGAAGATGCAGGCCGCCTTTGCGGACTATACGAAGCTGGTTTCTTCGTCAGAGGAACAGACGTTGTTCGATCAGATTCGTCATAACTGGTCGCAATTCGATGCGGTCACCAACAAGCTGCTCGATTTGTCCGACGCTGGTCCGGCGAGCTTCGATCAGGCACGGGAACTGGCCGGCGGTGAGTCGGTTCGAATCTTCAAGTCGCTCGTGACGCCGATCGAGGCCGATATCGCGCTAAATCGACAAGGCGCGGTTGCCGAATCGCAAGCCGCTGCAGCCGCTTACCACGCAACCATGGAATGGACGAGCGTGTTGATCGTCGCAGCGCTGGCTTTAGGCATTGCCGTTGCGGTCGTGATCGCAAAATCGATTACCGTGCCGATTCGTCGTTCGGTGCAAGTCGCGGAGTCGGTCGCACAGGGCGATTTGTCGACGGTCATCGAGGTCAGCGGTAAAGATGAAATGAGTCAATTGCTCACCGCGTTGAAACATATGACCGAGCGACTCAAAGACGTGGTCGGTCAGGTGCGCGACAGCTGCGAGAGCATTGCCACCGGATCGTCGCAGATCGCGACCGGGAATACCGATTTGAGCCAGCGCACCGAAGAACAAGCTGCTTCGCTGGAAGAAACGGCCGCCAGCATGGAGCAGTTGACGGCGACCGTGAAGCAGAATGCCGAGAACGCCCGTCAAGGGAACAAGTTGGCAGAGAGCGCATCGCTGATTGCCACGCAAGGTGGAGAGGCCGTGCGGCAGATTGTCGAGACGATGCGGGACATCTCCTCCAGTTCGTCGAAGGTCGCCGACATCATTGCCGTGATCGAAGGTATCGCGTTCCAGACGAATATCCTAGCG
>CAWUJR010000127.1:0-9029 GCA_963922375.1 uncultured Robbsia sp. | reverse complement strand
GCGCGGCAGATGCGTGGCGAGCCAGAGCTGGCACTGCGCCAACGCCTGAGGATGTGCACAGACGACTTCCACTTCGGCGAGATCGCCGCCGAGCGAAAGCAGATTGTGATGAATCGGCAGTGCGATCTCGCCGGTGATCGGCGCGGCGGTATTCAACAACAGATCAAGCGTGCGTGACACCGCGCCCTCGGTCGAATTTTCGACCGGTACCACGCCGAAGTCGGCCGATCCCGCCTCGACCGAGCGAAACACTTCATCGATCGACGGACAAGCGAGCCCGGTTACCGAGTTGCCGAAGTAATCGAGCGTGGCCTGTTCCGTGTACGTGCCCACGGGCCCGAGGAACGCAGCAACGATCGGCTTTTCGAGCGCCCGGCTCGCGGACATGATTTCGAGCCAGATATGCGCGATGTGATCGTCGCGCAGCGGGCCCGCACTCAGTGCCTGCAGACGCGATATCACCTGTTGCTCTCGCTCGGGCCGGTACACCGGTGCGTTGAAGGTCTTTTTCACTTCTCCGACCGCATGCGCGACCGCGGCCCGCTCATTGAGCAGCGCAATCAACTGGGTGTCGATGGCGTCGATCTTCACCCGCAGCGGCTGCAACTGCGCTTCCAGTGACTGGTTTTCGGTATCGGCTTTCATCTCAACGTCCATCATGCATGCTCGCGCTCGAATTCTTTCATGTACGCGACCAGCGCCTGTACCCCTTCGATCGGCATCGCGTTGTAGATCGACGCCCGCATGCCGCCGACGCTCTTATGCCCTTTCAACTGCATCAGCCCACGCTGCGCGGCCCCTTCGAGGAAGGCGGCATTGCGCGATTCGTCAGCGAGCGTGAACGGGACATTCATTCGCGAGCGGGCATCCACGGCGACCGGATTATGATAGAAAGCGCTCGCATCGATCGTGTCGTAAAGCAACGTCGCCTTCGCGATGTTGCGCTTCTCCATGTCAACCAGGCCACCGCGCGCTTTCAGCCATTTGAACACGAGGCCAGCGATGTAAATCGCATACGTCGGTGGCGTGTTGTACATCGAGTTGTTCTGCGCCACGGTTTTCCATTCGAACGCGGACGGGCAAATGGCCGTCGCGCGATCCAGCAGATCCTCGCGCACGATCACGACCGTCAAGCCGGCCATACCCACATTCTTCTGCGCACCGCCGTACAACGCGCCGTAGCGCGCGATATCGAGCGGACGCGACAGCATATGCGACGAGATATCGGCGACCAGCGGCACGTCACCCAGTGCCGGGACGTCGGAGAATTCGACGCCGTGAATGGTTTCATTCGTGCAAACGTGGACGTAAGCGGGATCGGCCGACAGCTTCCACTCGTCGATGGCCGGCAGCCGGGTAAAGCCATCGGCCGCCGTGGATGCCGCAATGTGCGCATCGCAATACCGCGCCGCTTCCTTCTGCGACTTTGCGGACCACGACCCCGTGATCACGTAATCGGCCTGTTTGCGGGCACCGAGCAAATTCATCGGCACCAACGCGTTCTCGGCCAGACCGCCGCCCTGCAGGAACAGCACCCGGTGGCTCGGCGGAATCGCCAGCAACTGCCGCAAGTCTTCCAGCGCCGTCTCGTGAATCGACGTGTATTCGCGGCCGCGATGGCTCATTTCCATCACACTCATACCGGAACCTTGCCAGTCCAGCATCTCGTCCGACGCTTGCTGGAGCACTTCCAGGGGCAGCGTCGCGGGACCTGCCGAAAAATTGAAAACACGCATGGGATACCTGGAGAACGTTGATGCGGTTGAACGTTGATGCGGGTGAGACGGTCAATGCGCTCGTGGCGCGATGGCAGGCGCTCGCGCCACGCAGTGCCCTATGGCTGCGCGCCAAAAAGCAAAATGGCTGTTTGCGCATTCGCACAAACAGCCATTATCCCACTTTCGCCGGACCCTCTGGCGAAAGTACGTCGATTTGCCGATGCATCTCACGTGAACCGCCGCCTCAGCGGCGACAGCAACGCACAAAAACCGCATCCATCGGCACAACGGCGCTATTACTTAGCAGCAGCGCTCGGCTTGACAGCAGCGATGTCCGCGTCCGCTTGGCTACGCGTCGCCTTGATCGATTCCGGCATGTACTTCTGCATCAAGCCATTGACAACGTCACGACCCACCTGGTCTTGCACCTGGATGAACTTCTTGCCAGTCGGGCTTTGATAGAACTTCGTCAAATCCTTGATTTCGGACGTCGTGTAGTACTTGTTGTACGCATTTTGCTGTGCTGCCACGGCATCGTGACGGAAGCCATCGGTCGCGAACACTTGGCCTGCGCCCTCTACCAGCTTCGGCACTTCATTCTTCTGCAGATCCGGCACCGCGGCTTGCTTTTGCGCGTCGCTCAGCGTCTTGTTCTCGGACAATGCATCCGACAGGATCGCCGGCACCAGCTGCTTTGCTTGCATCTGTGCACTGTTGCCGATCGCGCTCGCCAGCTTCTCGCCGTCGATGGCTCGCAGCAGATCGGCAATGGCAGCCTTCTTCGCCGGATCAGCCGGAGCGACCGCGACGGACGGTGCCGCGTCTTGTCCCTGTCCCTGGCCTTGCAGTGCCTGCGCCATAGCCAGCGGAGAAACGGCCAGCGGGGAAACGAACAAGGCGAGCAGCGCCAGATTTTTAAAACGTTTTTGCATCATCGCTCCAAATAAAAATCGCAGAGATTCGGCCGTGCGTCAGACGAGGTTGAAAGATTACAAATCGGATCGAGGCGTCAAAGGTCAAGATCGCGCTTCACTGAACAAAGTGACATGCTCGGTCCGTGTGTGTCCGTGTGTTACTGCGCTCCTCAGGCCTCACCGGCCATCGGACTGCGGGAACGATACATCGGACCGCGCATCGCATCCGGCGAGATTCTACTCTTCGCCGCCGGTCGCGCCGTCATTTTCTTCGCTATCGCCATCAATATCGCTACGGGCTTCGCCATCGACCTCGGTTTCCGCCTCGGCCACTTGCTGCAGGCCTGAAAGACGGGTGCCCTCGTCAAGGCTGATCAGTGTAACACCCTGCGTCGCACGTCCCATCTCCCGGATCTCGGAGACCCGTGTACGGATCAGAACGCCCGCAGTCGTGATCAACATGATTTCGCTGGTGGGCTCGACCAACGTCGCCGCAACGACGCGGCCATTGCGTTCCGACGTCTGGATCGCAATCATGCCCTTCGTGCCGCGTCCATGACGGGTGTACTCGCCGATTGGCGTGCGCTTGCCATAACCGTTTTCCGTGGCGGTCAACACCGATTGCTCGCCGCTACCGGCCACCAGCATCGCAATCAGCGACTGCCCTTCTTCCAACTGCATGCCCCGCACGCCTCGCGCTTCGCGACCCATCGCGCGCACGTCGTTTTCATCGAAACGCACCGCCTTGCCGGCGTCCGAGAACAGCATCACGTCGTGCTGACCGTCGGTAATGGCCGCGCCGATCAGGTAATCGCCCTCGTCCAGATTGACGGCGATGATGCCCTTACGCAGCGGTCGGCTGAACGCTTCGAGCGGCGTCTTCTTGACGGTTCCCAATGCAGTCGACATGAACACGTAGCGGTCCGCCGAGAATTCCTTCACCGGCAGCACGACCGTGATCTTCTCGCCGGCCTGCAGCGGGAACATATTGACGATCGGTCGGCCGCGCGAATTGCGCGAGCCCTGCGGCACTTCATACACCTTCACCCAATACACGCGGCCTCGGTTCGAGAAGCACAGAATGTGGTCGTGCGTGTTCGCAATGAACAGCGTCTCGATCCAGTCGTCTTCCTTCATCTGCGTCGCCTGCTTACCGCGGCCGCCGCGCTTTTGCGCGCTGTATTCGGACAGCGGTTGAGACTTCACATAGCCGGTATGCGACATCGTCACGACCATTTCCTGCGGCGTAATCAGGTCTTCGGTATTCAACTCGGTCGCATTCAACTCGACGTGCGAACGACGCGGATCGCCGAATTCGTGCTTCACCGCGGTCAGCTCTTCGCCGATGATCGCGGTGACCCTGAACGGCTTCGCCAGAATATCGAGCAGATCGGCGATCTGGGCCATGATGTCGCGGTATTCGCCGACGATCTTGTCCTGCTCGAGACCCGTCAAGCGTTGCAGACGCATTTGCAGGATTTCCTGCGCCTGCGTGTCCGACAAGCGATAGAGTCCGTCGCCACCCATGCCGTAGATCGACAGCAGACCGTCCGGGCGATAGGCGTCGCGCCCGCCGGCCGTTTCCGTTTCCGCGCGCGACAACATCGTGCGCACCAGATCCGAATCCCACGAGCGGGTCATCAAATCCTGCTTCGCGACCGGCGGCGTGGGGGCTGCCTTGATGATCGCGATGAATTCGTCGATATTCGCCAGCGCCACGGCCAGACCTTCGAGCACGTGACCGCGCTCGCGCGCGCGACGCAGTTCGAAAATCGTCCGGCGCGTGATGACTTCGCGGCGATGCGACAGGAAGCAATCCAGCATCTCGCGCAGATTCAGCAGCTTCGGCTGTCCATCCACCAGCGCGACCATATTCATGCCGAACGTGTCCTGCAGCTGCGTCTGCTTATACAGGTTATTCAGAATGACTTCGGGCACTTCGCCGCGCTTCAGCTCGATCACGACGCGCATGCCGCTCTTGTCGGACTCGTCGCGGATATCGGAGATCCCTTCGATCTTCTTCTCGCGGACCAGTTCGGCGATGCGCTCGAGCAGCGTACGCTTATTGACCTGATACGGCAGTTCGTCGACGATGATCGATTCGCGCTGCCCGCGATCGATGTCCTCGAAGTGCGTTTTCGCGCGCATCACCACCCGGCCGCGACCGGTGCGATAGCCTTCGCGCACGCCGCTGATGCCGTAGATGATGCCGGCGGTCGGGAAATCCGGTGCCGGGATGAAATTGATCAGATCGTCGACGGTCGCATCGGGATGCTGCAGCAGATGCTGGCACGCATCGACGACTTCATTCAAATTGTGCGGCGGGATGTTCGTCGCCATGCCGACGGCGATCCCCGACGATCCATTAATCAGCAGATTCGGCACCCGCGCCGGCATCACGACCGGCTCGCGCTCGGCACCGTCGTAGTTCGGCGCGAAGTCGACCGTTTCCTTGTCCAGATCGGCGAGCAATTCGTGACCGATCTTCGCCATCCGGATTTCGGTGTAACGCATCGCCGCCGCGCTATCGCCGTCGACCGAACCGAAGTTACCCTGCCCGTCGACTAACATGTAACGCAGCGAGAACGGCTGCGCCATCCGAACGATCGTGTCGTACGCAGCCGTGTCGCCGTGCGGATGGTATTTACCGATGACGTCACCGACGATACGCGCCGACTTCTTATAGGCGCGATTCCAGTCGTTGTTCAGCTCGTGCATCGCGTAGAGCACCCGACGGTGGACCGGCTTCAGTCCATCGCGGACATCCGGCAGCGCCCGCCCGACGATCACGCTCATCGCGTAATCTAAATAGGAGCGGCGCATTTCCTCTTCGAGGGAAATAGGAATAGTCTCTTTCGCGAATTGATCCATTGTCCGTATCGTTAACGGAACAGGCACCCTGGAACATCGATCAGCTTGACTGGGATCGATGGGCGCCCGCCCTAGTGAACCGCATCCGGCGATTTTAACACGCCGCAGGCCCGCCTCCGCGCCCAATTAAGGGCGGGTACATACATGGGTATGCGCGGACCTTGAAAATGGCGCAGCGGCACGTTGGACCGATATCATCGAGTGTGCCGTGCGCCGCCGCCCGTCTTTGCGGCCCTCCTCTGCCGTGCTGCAGCGACCCGCTTTTTACGGTGCGCTACGGAACGAACGGTCGTGCATGTTGCGGTCGAACCACAGGCGCGACAGTAGGTTTCGACGAAGGTTCAAAATATTTATCGAATGGTTTCGCGGGCTATGGCAAAATGCACCATAGAGGTTCGACTACCCGGTCATGCTCACGCCTTAATCCAGGTTGGGAGCAATGTTATACTCCGGGCGGTCCAAGGACTTGTCTTCGTGATCAGGCTCGCAGGAAAGCTGCGGTAATCTCATTCGAGAGGAGAAATATGAATAAATTTTCAAAGCTCGCCGTCTTTGCAGCTACCGCAGTGACGGCTGTGTCGGCATTCGCGCAATCGGTGCCGGCATCGCGTCAGGCGACGAATGATAACTGGGTGAACGGCACGGGCGAATACGTCTGGATGAACGGCACGAACGAACTGTGCTGGCGCGATGCGTTCTGGACGCCGGCAACGGCCAATGCGAAGTGCGATGGCGCCCTGGTTGCCCAAGCACCGACGCCGCCGGCACCGCCTGCAGCACCGGCACCGGTCATCACCAGCCAGAAGGTCACCTATCAAGCCGATACGCTGTTCGACTTCGACAAGGCTGTGCTGAAGCCGGCTGGTAAGCGCGCAATCGACGATCTGGCAACGAAGATCGGCGCGCTGAACCTGGAAGTGGTGGTCGCTACCGGCTACACCGACCGTATCGGTTCGGACAAGTACAACGATCGTCTGTCGCAACGCCGTGCGCAAGCTGTGAAGGCTTACCTGGTCAGCAAGGGCATCGAATCCAACCGTATCTACACGGAAGGCAAGGGCAAGCGTAACCCGGTCACGACCGGTTGCAAGGGCGTGAAGGCCACCAAGGCACTGATCTCCTGCTTGGCTCCGGACCGCCGCGTGGAAGTTGAAGTGGTGGGTACGCAGCAAACCCAGCAAACGCAGCAACAACCGCAAGACTAATCTGCGGTTAGGCTGAACAAAAGCCCTGCTTCGGCAGGGCTTTTTTTTCGTCCGCTTTCCGACGACGGCGCCCGTTGTGCACATTCGAAACCTTGCTGCCGCGGCTGGCGATATACTGGGCCCCATTGAGAACCACCGAACCATCATGAACGCCGATCCCCAGGAACTGCAGAAATTTAGCGATCTCGCCTCCCGTTGGTGGGATCCGAACGCGGAATTCCGCCCGCTGCACGAACTCAACCCGTTACGCCTGAGCTGGATCGATTCGCTCGGCGCGCTTTCCGGCAAGCGTGTGCTCGATATTGGCTGCGGTGGCGGCATTCTGTCCGAGTCGATGGCCACGATCGGCGCGAAAGTGAAAGGCATTGATCTGTCCGCCGAAGCGCTCGGCGTGGCCGACCTGCATACACTGGAAAGCGGTGTCAACGTCGAGTATGAAAATATTGCCGCCGAAGCGCTGGCTGCGCGCGAGCCGGCCAGTTTCGATGTGGTCACTTGCATGGAAATGCTCGAGCACGTACCCAGCCCGGCCAGCATCGTCAAGGCATGCGCCACGCTGGTGAAGCCCGGTGGCTGGGTATTTTTCTCGACACTGAATCGCAATACGAAGGCCTACCTGCTGGCGGTGATCGGCGCAGAATACATTGCGCGACTATTGCCGCGCGGCACGCACGATTACGATCGCTTCATTCGGCCGTCCGAATTGGCGGCGTTTGCCCGCGATGCCGGTCTGACGCCCCATGGTTTCAAGGGCCTCACCTACCGGCCGTTCAGCCAGCGTTTCTCGCTTTCCGACGACACCAGCATCAACTATATGTTCGCTTGCCAGCGAACCGACTGATATGTCCGACGCCGATCTGATGCAAACTCCGAACGCCGAGCCGGTCAGCGACAAATCGTTGGCAACCGCGCAGGCCCTGCTGTTCGACCTGGACGGCACATTGGCCGATACCGCGCCCGACCTGGCGGCAGCGGCGAATGTGATGCGCCGCGATCGCGGGCTCGATTTGGTGCCCCTCGACGATCTACGGCGGGTGGCATCGGCCGGTGCCAGAGGACTGCTCGGGGTCGCGTTCGGGATCGGCCCGGACCACGCGGATTACCCGGCGATGCGGGAAGAATTCCTCGCCAACTACGCGGCCGACTTGTGTATCGAAACCACGCTGTTTCCGGGCATCGACACATTGCTGGCGGACCTGGACGCCCGCGGTATTCGCTGGGGCATCGTCACGAACAAGGTCGAACGGCTCGCGTTGCCGTTGGTCGAGCAGTTGGGATTGCGCCCAACGGCCAATTGCGTGGTCGGCGGTGACACCACACCACATGCGAAACCGCATCCGGCCCCGTTGCTGCATGCCGCGAATCTGATTGGTATCGCGCCGGAACGCATTATTTATGTTGGCGACGACCTGCGCGACATCCAGGCCGGTCATGCTGCCGGCATGTTCACCGTCGCGGCCGCGTACGGCTACTGCGGCAACGACGCGCCGCCGAGCGAATGGGGCGCGGATCGCGTCATCCTGTCGGCTGGCGAGATCGGCTCTCTGTTGGACGGACTCACCTGATTGACCTGACTTTACCGCCATTCGGCCCGCGCGCCTGAGGCGAGCGCAGATCGCTTGGTCGCCCGTCGTTTCCATCGTATCGTCTTGAAGGGTTGTGCGTTCCAGACGTACGGCGGCACTGCTCACGGCCGCAAACTGGCTTTTCGCGGCCTCGGCGTGATAAGATTGCAAGCATAGTCGTACAAAGACCGCCAAGTTGGGGCGCTCCGGACGGGGGTTCGATTCCCCCCGGCTCCACCAAATGCGCACATCCGATCGTGACGTCTCCCCGTAGACATCGTTTTCTCACGAAAGACGCGCGCGCATTTGATGGGGCCGACCTGGTTTCGACGGGGTGAGGATGCTGAAGCGGACGGCTCGAAAGATGACGCACGTAATGCGCATAAATTTGTAAATGCTAACGATAGCAATTACGCTGTAGCGGCCTAATATCCGCCTACGGAGCCTTCCCGGCTTGGCAACAGAATAGGGACGACGGCCCCCTCGGGGGCCGTTGTTATTTCTACTTCGGAAAAAACAGATCGTGGTCGCGCAACGCTCCGCTCTGGCCCAAGCGCTCGACGCCCATCGTCAGGGCCGTCTGCCGCAGGCAGAGTCTCAATATCTGCAGATCCTCTCCACCGATGCGCTGCCCGACGCGGTAGACGCCGACGCCCGGCATTGGCTCGGCGTATTGCGTCTACAGCAAAACCGACCGGCCGACGCCCGCCTCTGCTTCGAGCAAGCGCTGGCGCGCGTGCCCACGCACGATGCCGC
>CAWUJR010000126.1:0-9039 GCA_963922375.1 uncultured Robbsia sp. | reverse complement strand
AAAAACTGTCCTACATCTCGAAAGAAGACATTCAGAATGCCAAGAATGACACCAAGTCCAGTGGAAAATCCAATGAGCACGGCGAGCACCGGGACGATGCCGACATAAACCAGTCCGGGAAAATTGCCGGAAACCACTAAGAAAAGGGTGAATAAGCCGAATACGATCGTGAAATTTAATGTAGCTGTGATCACGAGGGTGACTGGCAGGCAGACTCGTGGAAAGTTAAGCTTTTTTAGTAGGTTAGCATTTTCGATAAAGGTCGAAAGGCCCCTATTGACGATTTCAGTGAAGAGAGCCCACGTCAATGTTCCGGCGCATAAGTAAATACTGTATGAGAATGAGCTAAGGCCAGCACCTGGCAGTCTCGAATGCATAATATGAGAAAAGACCACCGTGTAGACGAATATCATTGCCAGAGGACTGGCGACTACCCAGGCCGCTCCCAACAGCGAGTTTCGATAGCGGGCCTGGAAGTCGCGTTTGACATTGCCAAGAATGAATCCACGGTAGTTCCAGATAGAATTAAGCATCATTGGACGGTGGAACTGGAAGTTGCTGAAAATGACTCATTGTGCAGTGAGGGAGATAGGGGTGAGGCGCCGGCGGGCCCTTTTCTTGCCCGATATGCTCTTCGTACTCGGTGCCCGGTTAGATCTCGTTTAACGTCACTCGATATCGTTCGATATCGCGGCTCAGCAGTTCACTGATAGCGGCAATTCGAGCTTTTAACGTTCCGGCGAACGGCGCTCGCCATGCCATTGCCTGATCTCTCGACATGGCGCTGGAAAGGTTATCTTTGCACATACTGCTCGGTAAGCCGGTTAGAGAGGTCGAGCCTATTGTAAAGGTTAAGCCAAGGGAGGTCATCCGTCGTTGCGGCGCATGAATGGGGCGACGGTGCCCCCGCCGCTAGCGGAAAGACCAGTGCTTGTGGCCGAGATAGCTGGTGAACACGGGAAATGCGACACCTGCAGCGTGCGCCAGATCGTGTGCGTGCCAGACGACGTGCATATAGGGGAAAACGTAGTCCGCTAGACCGACACTCACCACCCATGTTTGGATCACCGCAACAACGCTGACCAGGGTAAAAAACACCGCCGAGCGTTGCATAGATTGCTTGCTGTCCTTGAAGACGAACAGCTTTGCCAAGATGAATGCGGTCACCATCCCGGTGAGATAGGCCAAGATGACGGCGGTCGAAAAGCCGGTCCATTGGTTGTAGACAATCCGCGAACCGAAGTTGACTATCGCCGCTGTTCCGCCCGTCGCCAGAAAGACGACGAATTGTCGACGATAAAGGGGAGTTTTCACGCAACCGCATCCTTCGCCATCTTGCGACCGAAATCGATACTTTCCGAAATCCCACGATCTTCGGGATAGTAATAGGACGTATCGGCGACCCACAGTCCTTTCACGGGCAATGAAACGGGGGGCAGACGATCCAAGTAGCCGGGATCACAAATAGGTTGCGCGTACTGATACCGGCTCGCGCGGAATGCCAGAAAATCCTCGTCGCGTAGCGATGGGTTAATTTTCTGCAAATAACGCTTCACTTTTCCAGTAAATACCTCGTTCGGTTCCTGAAAGGACGGATGGTCTTGGGGCAAGTAAAACGGAACGTACACAATGTGATCGTTCAGCGGCCGCAAATTCGAGTATTCGACCAAACCCGGTATATCCATTTCAGGATCGTTCGTGTTTAACCAGAACGCGTCCGTGACAGCCTTGCGCAATTTGACGATCACGCAGACAACGGCGATGTTTTTCAATGCACGGAACTTCGCCAACGTGTCGGAAGGCAAGTCCGGCATGAGCTGCGGCACATAAGGCAGGGGGATAGTACTGACCACCTTGTCGAATGATTCTAGGTTTCCGTCGACTATTACGCCTATCACCGCGCCGTTTTCAATCTGTACGTGCTGTACAGGCGTCTTCAGCCTGAATTCACCGCCATGCGTGACAATATCTGCCTGCATGGCGTTTAGGAGCGTATCAGAGCCACCGTCCAAATAACCCAACTTCTCCCGAAAGAGGTCGTAACGGGAACGTCCGATGCGACGGATACGACTCCAGATCCACGCCGCAGATAGGTTGCCGACGTGGTGATGGAATTTAAAGTCAAATAAGCGGCGCCACAACACTTCATAGGCTTCGGCGCCAACCCAGCGGCGCACCCAGGCCGAGGCCTCGACGTGATCCAGTGGGTGCCAATCGGTGCGTTTTGTAGACAGGAAGGCATGGAGTGCATAGCGGAACTTCGCTACCATTCCTAACCCCCGGAATTTCAACAAAGCCTGCGGAGTACCCCATGGCTGAATCATATCGCGATACCAATACGCCATTTTTGTCGCCACCCAGTGCATCTTCGATCCCAGATTTAATTCGTCCAGGACCTGCAAAAACGCGCGGTCGGAGATGCAATGGAAATGGTAGTAGCGTTCGATAGACAAACCGTCGAAGTCGAAAGTCGCGGTCATGCCGCCGACCCGGTCGTCCGCTTCGAAAATCACTGGACGGTGCCCATCGCGTGCCAATTGATAGGCGACGGCCAAACCCATCGGTCCAGCGCCTAATACCGCAATTCTTTGACCCATATTAAAACTCCAGCACTACCTTGCCGTAGGTAGGATCGTTAAATGTTTCGTCAATTGCTTTCGCAAACGGTGTATAGGGCACACCGAAGATGCCAGGCCAATCGATCACTTCAAATTCGTCTTTTGCGCTCAATGCGCTCAGTTGCTGCGTCGTAAATGGCGGATTCTTGTCGAATAACGCCCAAGTCCATATTAGGGCGTAGAACAATCGATAAGGAATCCGGCAGATCAACGTCGAGGCTTTAGTCGCACGCTTGATCTCTCGGATGATATCGATGTAATCGACTTTTTCATGCCCTGAAATGTTATAGACGCCACTGCCAACACGATTTTCAATGCAACTAATGATGACGTTGCAGAAATCACCGACATACAGAGGCTGACGCATATATCGGCCATGGCCAGGGATCGGAAACACAGGCACTTTCTTCATAAAGCGCGATAACCAGCCCAAATGCTTACGATCGAACCAACCGAACATCAGCGTTGGTCGCAGAATCGGGCAGGAGATGCCGCTGGCGAGCACCATCTGTTCCTGTTCCGTCTTCGACCGTGTATAAAAATCGTCTGCCACAGATTCGACGACAGACGAACTGATATGCACGAGTTGCGGAATGTTGTTGAGCCGGATTTGTTCGAGGATCAAGCGGGTGGAATCAACATTGTTTCGCACGAACTCGTCGTAGTCGATGCCGCCGATCTGCGCTTGTAGCATGACGACTACCTCCGCCCCCTCGAAATGCTTTGTCCATTCGCCGGGCTGGCTGAGATCGGCGTATTCGACCGAAATGCTAGGCTGGATCCGACGCAGCACTGCTATGTTCGTCTGATGCTTATCCAGCACCAAAATATTGCGATAGCCTTTGGCAATCAGCCGTGCCACCAAATTTTGGCCTACCAGACCAGCGCCGCCGGGCAGTACGATTTTACTGTCTACATTCATGCTTTTAATCGGCTTGAAGGGTGAAACCATGAAGGGCAATACCTAAGAGACGGCTGTCGCTGGATCCACCGACCGCCTGCGGCGATATTGGATTCGCGATCGCAAAGGTGACTGTCACATCGACGCTTTTTTGTGCCGTGGTGGTTGTCACATCTAACGGGGGCAGGTTCAAAGGCACCGAGACAATTTGTCGATTATGAGCGGTTGTGAATGTCGTATGGGTCGATGCACCGTTGACTGAGATGGTCACCGATTGGGTTGCCGTGGGCGCCGGGAGGAAGGCGCTCAGATCAACGCGAAACGTACCTTTGGATCCAGGCGACACGTTGAAATGTAGGAGCGCTTGCTTGCCCTCGCTCCATACAAAATCGCCTTCGGCAGACGACCAACCGGTTTGTAGAAAAGCAGTGTCAAAAAGTGCCGCATTTTTTGCAACTGTCAGTCCGTCACCGATATGAAGTAGCGGCGGTTTCACGGCAAATATCGTGATGCCATTGCCCGTGCCAATGGGCGACAGGTCATTTGTACCGACGGGTAAGCTCGCATCTCGGGCAATCAAGTGTGCGCCATGCAAGATTTGATCGGGTGTGCACTGGGCCCTTCGGGTATTCGAAATATGCCAATTTTTCCCGACGCAGAAAAGCGGGGTCTCATCACGCCGCGCGCTATACGCCTGAATGCCCAACACCGTACCCCATCCAAGGCCGGGTGTGCCCGCGTTATCGAGGTCGAGCACGTACGGGCCGGTTTCCTTGTCAGCCTTTTTCTGCTTAAGTATTCCCTGATACAGCGTGGTGATGCCCGAAACGTTGTACTGATTCTCGTAGTCGATCGGCTTTTTCGCTAGCACGAAGATACCGATCACCGCGCCAAGCGACAGCGCATAGGCGATGATCCGCTTGGGCCGAAACTGCAATGCGCGTAACCAACAAATCGCCACTACGCCAGCGGTCAGGGCGGGGACACCAAAGTAGAACAATTCGATATAGGTCATGTCGAGCATATCGACGCCATAGCGGGCGTAGAACATGGCCACCAGCGTCGCACCGATCATCGTCACGGCCAGCGATTTCGTACCTTCTGTGAAGCGCTGATCAGTCGTGCTCTTTTTGATGCACAAAGTGCCAAGTACGAACAGGCCGAATAGTCCCATGCTGGGTCCGCCCCAATACACAGACGTATAACGCAACATCTGGCCGATCGTGTTTGGACGGTGTTTGCCGCCAAAAGAGGCGTATTGCGCGATTGGGCCCGGAAAGTACTTGATAGTAGCAATCGCCAACGGGATAAAAAATAGAAATAGGATGACGACGGCTCGCAGGATCGCCCCTTTGTTTCGACGTACGAAAGCCAGATTCAACCGTCGCGAATCGCTCTTGGCGTATAGCGCGCGATTCGCAAGAATAGTAAAGATGCACAATAGCGCCAGCATAGCGCCGAATGAAACGTGCCCGTTGATAAGAAAGCCAACTGCGATGGCGAGCGACGGCAGCGAGTCCGACTCGCCTCTCAACAATGCCGCCGTGGCTGCTATGACGACGGCAAACGGGAAAAAGTATAAATCGGGAAACCAAGCGCCTGTATAGACTGTGTGATCGGACAAGCCCGACAACAACGCAAAAAGTAAGGTACAGAGAATGGCCGACGTTATCGAGCCGCACGCCTTGCCCACAAGCCGGAACGTTAGTGCGATCCAGAAGGCGTTATATATTGCAACCGCGACCAATTGTCCTGAGAAAGGCGACTTTACCAAATGCAAAGTATCGTGAAAAAGCAACTCGCCGAGGGTCAGGACATAGAGAATGGCCGGCCCTGGATGATTAAATCCGACCCGCGAATAGTTACCAAACAAAAGCGCGAAGTGCTTCGCATCTTGAATTAGCAGGCTATTCGCCGCGAAATCCCCCGCTTCGATGTTATCGATCGCGATTACGTGCCGGTTTGCGAACAGTAAAATAATTGCTGTGAGAATGAAAAATAGCACAGCGGTGCAATTCAGCTTACGACGGAAGTCGTTATTTTGCATGTTGGACGAAACGGTCATAGTTAATGGGTCGGTCGCGGCAGTGATAAGACGTCGCTTATAACTTGAGGCGTTTAAAAATCGGTTGCGGAATGGACCGGATGATGAACATAATCAGCCGCCAAAAACCGGGCGCGTAAATTGTCGCCGATTTGCGTTGAATGCCTTTGACAATACACTGTGCTACCACTTCAGGCGTCGCGACCAAGAGGCCCGGCAACGGTAGTCCTTCCGTCATCGGTGTAGCGACGAATCCTGGCTTTATATCGGTCACGGCTACACCGACCTTAAACATGCGTGCACGCAGGCCCTCGCAAAATACTGATATAGCTGCTTTTGCAGTGCCGTACAAATAGTTCGACTGCCGGCCACGATCGCCAGCAACCGAAGAAACAACCGCGAGGCGCCCACTACGCTGCGTCTCGAATTGATTCGCTAGGAGTGTGAGTAAGGCGATAACTGAGGTGCCATTTGTATTGAACTCTTGCAAGGCCAAAGCCACGTCGGCTTCACAAGCGGCCTGGTCGGGCAGCGTGCCGTGTGCAATCAAAACGATATCGATCTGCCGTAATGCCGACAGACATTCACGCAGCATGACAGGATGCGCGGCGATATCGGTCGCATCCATTTGGTATGTATGCGTGGCTTTGGCGCCGCGGACTTTCAGGTCCGCCGCCGCAAGGGTCAGCTTGGCCGAATCGCGTGCAACTAGGAAAAGTTCGGCACCTTCGGCTGCCCAATGGCGCGCGCACGCGTTGGCGATGGAAGAGGTTGCGCCAACAATAAGAATACGATTCATGTAGAGACTCGTGACCAAAAACGCGAATTGAGCGCTGGATCGCGCAAAGCTTCGACCTGTTCCCAAGCGGGATAGGACCGCCGGAAATCAGCCCCCGACATGTGCGCGTCCTTGGCAGGATATAAACGACCGCCAGCCTGCTGGACGATGTGGTCAAGTTCTCTGAACAGGCCTGCATCCAGTGTTGCGGTTTGCGGGAAATCGAGCGCCAACGATACGCCCGGCATCGGGAACGACAAAAGGCCTGGAGAGGGTAGGTCGCCGCAGCGCTTCAACACCGCGAGGAATGACCCTTGTCCTGATTTTGCGATTTGTCTCAGCAGCTCACGCGTTGCGTCGACACCGGCATGATGCGGAATGACACACTGATATTGCTGGAAGCCGTTTTTACCGTAGATTCGATTCCAATGCAAAATCCGGTCTAGGGGGTAGAAAAACGGCTCGTAATGGATGCGGTTTGGCTCACTGCCGACTGGGGTGCGGCGGAAGTACGCCTCGTTAAACATGCGCAGCGAAAGCTTGTTGATCAGCGACACCGGAGGCACGAAGGGTACGCTTAACTTGGGGCGTTCCAGCAACGCTAGAGGACCTTGATGTGGATGGTCCCCTACATAAAAGGCTCCCCTGCCAGCATCTTTGCCGCTAGCGAGGCAGTCGATCCAGGCAACGCTGTATTCGTGTTGATGATCTAAAGTCTCGGATAGCGCGAAAAACTCATCGAGGTTGGCAAAGCGCACAGTCCGCGTTTCGATCAATGTCGACGCGATCGGCATCAGTTGGATTTCTGCCCAAGTAATGATCCCCGTCAGACCGAGGCCGCCGATGGTCGCTGCGAACAATGGCGCATGCTCAGTCGGAGAGCAAACCTTCATATCATCACAGCTGCGAGACAATGCAAATCGGCGGACATGTCGGCCAAACGTGCCGCGCACATGATGGTTTTTACCGTGCACATCGTTGGCGATTGCGCCACCCAATGTGGCGAATTGCGTCCCTGGCGTAACGGGCAAAAACCATCCGTGAGGAATTGCCGCAGCGAGAATATCCGCCAGCGTCACGCCACCTTCCGCCTGTAACACGCCTGTATCCCAATCCACCGTAATGAATCGGTCGAGACGGTTCAGTGCCAGTAGATGGTTCGAGGCGGCTAGACAACTGTCGCCGTAACTGCGGCCATTGCCGTAAGGCAAGGTGCTGCCGTGTGCTTGCAACACTTGCTGTCGCAAATTTTCCAATTGGCTAGGCCATTGGCATGCGTGTAAGGTTTGTGGGCACGGGGGATAACGCCCCCATGACCGCAGTTCTGCGGGCGACTTCGCCCCGTTCATGCTGCAGCCCAAAAGACGACACAGAACACGACGACCGTGAATAGGCTGACCCGATCGCGCAGTGCGAAGACAACTGGATCCTCGTGCACTAGTCCGCGGTGACTCAAGAGCCATATCCGCGTTACCCAGAACAGCAGAACGGGGCAGGCCAGCCAGATTATCTCGGGATGTCGATACATTCTGATGGTGTCCTGATCCCGTATGTACAAGGCCAACACCATCACGGCAAGGTAACCGGCAGCCGAACCTAATGAGGAAATCATCTCGAGATCCTCGGGGTAGTAGCCGCGACCCGACGTTTTGCCACTGCGTCCTTTCTGTCTTGCATCGCGCAATTCAGTGTACCGCTTCACCAGCGCTAAACTGAGAAACATGAACAGGGAGAACGCCAGCAACCAAAATGTCAGCGGAAATTGGAATACGGCGACGCCCGCCAATATTCGCATGGTGTAAAGAATTGCCAGAATAATGACGTCCACCGCCATCTGTCGCTTAAGCACCAGTGAATACGAGAGCGTGATCGCGTAATAGGTCGCCAGACTACTTGCGAAGGGGAGTGGTAAAAGCCAGAGCGATAAGCCGAACGAAAGCAATAAGAGCAATGGGAAAACGACGACGCCCTCTGCGATCGAGAGCTTGCCGCTTGCGAAAGGACGGTTTCGCTTGGTGGCGTGCCGTCTGTCGTCGGCAAGGTCGAGCAGGTCGTTCAATATGTACACGCTTGACGCGCACATGCCGAACATGACAAATGCAAGCAAGCCGGTTGCCCATAATGCAACATTTGCGACCTGATGCGCAGCGAGCAGCGGAACGAAAATCAGCGCGTTCTTGACCCACTGATGCACTCGGAGTGCCTTGCTCCAGCTTTTCAGGCGATTTTGCGAGGTTGTCAGCACCTCCGCGACATTACCGTGGGCTTGCGCGCGTCGCGTCACACTGCCCGGGGCGTCAACGACATAGGCATGCCTCGCCGCTCTCCAAACGGAAAGATCCTGGCTCGAATTGCCGACATAATCGAAACCCTGTTTACCGTACAGACCCACCAGCGCATCACGCTTTTTGTGCGCCGACAGGTTCTTCGTGGCGTCAGTCGCCAGCACAGCATCGAAAAACCCGAAATGGGCGGCGACGCGCTCGGCCAACAGTTGGTGACTTGCGGTCGCCAAAACGATGGGTCTTCCCGCTTCGCGCGCGGCTTCGATCAAGCTGATCACTGCCGGGTTGTAAGGGAGTACGCTAACGTCGATGTCCGTAGCCCGTGCAAGTTGCGCTTTAAGCTCAGGCTTGCCCTTCATCAACCATTTGCCAAGGCGAAGTAGTTGCAGCGGATGTGCGCGTGCGAAGGCCAT
>CAWUJR010000125.1:0-9054 GCA_963922375.1 uncultured Robbsia sp. | reverse complement strand
TCGCTGCATTGCGTGCTGCGTTGGTCGTGGACGCCGTCGCCCGGGAGGTCATCGCAGCGATCGTTGCAGCGGCCTGCACTCCCACCCACGCGCGCGAAATTCGTACGACAACCGATAATGCTGTCCCTTTGACGATCGCATCGTCCAGCACGCCGAAGGCGACAACCGACCCGGGGCGTCGATTGATTCCAATCCGCCCAGATGCTGCCCAAGGTCCGGATTGCACACTCGCTCGGGACCGGGCCCGGACGCAGCCGCGCACAACGTCCCCCTTTCGAGGTTCGACGCCACGCGATCCGATCGCCTACGTTCGCGCCCCCGCCCGCCACCGGTGCGCCGCCACTTAATTAAGCGTTGTCCTAAACAGCGGAAAAGCGATTGACCCTGCGTCGCAACGCTGGTTAAAATCCGCTCGTCTTCACAAAAGGGGATTTTCCTTGGACTGTTCCAGTTGTCGATCGCCGATCGACGCTTCGCTCGCCTGACCGCGCCGAACTGCCGCTATCTTGTCCCTTAGCCGCTGTTCTGCCCGCAGGTAGAACAGTGCGCGTCGCTTTTTCCCGCCTCCCGCACTGCTGATATTTTCTGCCGATCCTTCACTGGAGGATCGTTCGCGTTTTCACGACCATCGTATCGATTGTGTCGTTCGACCTTGCACGCCTACACGCTTGCTCTGTCGCCCCACTTGTCCGTCCGGCCGGACAAGACAGGAGAATTTGATGACAACACGTTTCACCTCCTTTACCTTCGGATTGCTCAATAAGCAAAACAAGCCACTCCGCTCGTCCACGATAAAACCGATTTCGCCGCCGCGTTATCTGGACTGCCCATCGTACCGCTCGGTCGCAGGCACCCTGCGCGAAACCCAAAGCACGCGTGACGGCTTGCTGTCCACAGACGCCACCACGCGCCTGCACATCTGCGGCCCGAACGAGATCGCGCGCGACAAAACTGCGGCGATCCCGCTACAGTTCCTCCGCGCATTTGAAAGCCCTTTCGTCTTCGTGTTGTTGGCGCTGGCCGGCATCAGTTTTATGACCGATATCGCGTTCGCTGCGCCAGCCGATCGCAGCTGGACCGGCACCTCGATTCTGATGACGATGGTCATCGTCAGCGGCACTCTTCGTTTTATCCAGGAATTCCGTTCGAACCGCGCCGCCGAGCAACTCAAATCGATGGTGCAGACCACCGCGGCCGTTCTGCGCCGCAGCGGTATCGGCGCCGCGGCGCAACGTCAGTCTTTGCCGATGCGCGCACTGGTCGTCGGCGACATTGTGCTGCTGGAAGCGGGCGATATGGTACCGGCCGATATCCGATTGATCGAATCGCGCGACTTGTTCATCAGCCAGGCGGCGCTGACCGGCGAAGCACTGCCGGTAGAAAAATACGACACATTGGGCGCAGTCGCCGGCAAATCGACCCGCGAGCCAACGCATGCGCAAGCGAGTGACCTTCCCTACGACGACCCGGATGCCAAGCCGAACCTGCTGGACGAGGAGCATCTGTGCTTCATGGGTAGTAATGTGGTCAGCGGAACGGCGACCGCCATCGTCATCGGCACCGGCACGCAGACCTACTTCGGCGCACTGGCGAAGAATGTGACGCATCACAAGCGCATCGAAACCAGTTTCGATCGGGGCGTGAACGCCGTCTCCTGGTTGCTGATCCGCTTCATGCTGGTCATGGTGCCGGTTGTGTTCCTGATCAATGGTTTGACGAAGGGCGATTGGCTTTCGGCGCTGACGTTCGGCCTCGCGGTCGCCGTCGGCCTGACGCCGGAAATGCTGCCGATGATCGTTTCCGCGAATCTGGCCAAAGGCGCAATGGCGATGGCGCGCCGCAAAGTCGTCGTCAAGCGGCTGAATGCGGTGCAGAACTTTGGTGCAATGGATGTGCTTTGCACGGACAAAACCGGCACCTTGACGCAGGATCGGATCATCCTCGAACAGCATCTCGGCATCGATGGCCTTCGCGACCCGGCGGTGCTGCGGCTGGCCTGGCTCAATAGCTTTCATCAGAGCGGGCAAAAGAATTTGATGGACGTCGCGGTGCTGGCATTTGCCAACAAGCTCGATGGTCCCGATGCGCTCGTCACGCTGCCACCGTACGAAAAGATCGATGAACTGCCTTTCGACTTCATTCGCCGTCGGCTGTCCGTGGTCGTGGAAGGCAGCGACGGACAGCAAATGATGGTATCGAAGGGGGCAGTGGAAGAGATGTTGTCGGTTTCCACGCACTGTCAGGACGGCGCCGCGATCGTGCCGTTGACCCCGGCGCTGCGCGACGCCCTGCTCACCCGGGCGACGGCGCTGAACGAACAAGGTTATCGTGTGCTGGTCGTCGCAAACCGCGACATTGCGCAACATGAAGCCAAGCAACGCTACGACGCGGCCGACGAGGTCGGCTTGACGATTCGCGGTTTCCTGACATTCCTGGATCCGCCGAAGGACTCGGCTGCCGCGGCCATCGACGCCCTCCATCAGCACGGCGTCACGGTCAAAGTCCTCACCGGCGACAACCCGATCGTCACCGCGAAGGTGTGTGGCGACGTGGGTCTGCCGGCCGGCGAACCGCTACTGGGCCATCAGATCGACGCGCTCGACGATGCAACGCTGGCCGCGCTCGTCGAGGAACGTACGGTATTTGCGAAACTCACCCCGATGCAGAAATCGCGCGTCGTCAAAGCGCTCCAAGCAAACGGTCACACGGTCGGCTTCCTTGGCGACGGCATCAACGATGCGCCCGCGCTGCGCGACGCCGATGTGGGCATCTCCGTCGATACCGGCACCGATATCGCGAAGGAAACGGCCGATATCATCCTGCTGGAAAAGAGCTTGATGGTACTGGAAGCGGGGGTGGTCAAAGGTCGGGAAACGTTCGGCAATATCCTGAAGTATCTGAACATGACCGCCAGCTCGAACTTCGGAAATGTGTTTTCGGTATTGGTCGCCTCGGCGTTTCTGCCTTGGGAACCGATGTTGGCGATCCAGTTGCTTATCTTGAACCTGATCTACGATATCTCACAGATTTTCCTGCCGTGGGATCGGATGGATCAAGACTTTCTCAAGCAACCGCGTAAGTGGGACGCGAGCAATATCGGCCGCTTCATGTTGTGGCTCGGCCCCACGTCATCGGTATTCGACATGACCACATTTGCGCTGCTATGGACCGTGTTCGGTGCGGGGGCCGCTTACCATCTGAACGGCGGCGGCCAGGCGATCATGAACTCCGGATGGTTCATCGAGAGCATGGTGTCGCAGACATTGGTCGTTCACATGTTGCGAACCCGCAAGATCCCGTTTTTCCAAAGCACGGCCGCGCTGCCGGTGTTGTTGTCGACGTCGACTGCGATTCTGATCGGCTGCTGGTTGCCGTTCTCGCCATTGGCCAGTTCGCTCGGCTTCGTTTCGCTCGGCGCGCACTACTGGTTCTGGCTCGCGCTGACGATTGTCGCCTATATGGCACTGACACAAGGGATGAAGACGCTGTATATCCGCCGTTTCGGACGGTGGTATTGAGTACGCGCGTGGGCTGCATCGCCCCGATCAATCCAAAATGGTTTGCAGTCGGGCAAGCGCGTCTTCGACGACCTCAACCATCGCTTGGTGGCATGCCCTGCGCACGCGTGTCCAGAGCCGATGGGGCCGGGTTCTGCGCCGCATCCCATTTGCCCCATGACGGATGGAGCGCCTGACGCCCAGACGGCCCGGCGGCCACCGCGACGCGATTCCGGCCAGTGTGTTTTGCTTCATACAACGCGCCGTCGGCCGCGCTCATCAGCGCTTCCAGCGTGTCGCCGCAGCCTGGGGAGGCGGCTACGCCAATGCTGCAGGTGTACGCGGGAAGCGCCGGATCGTCACGTAACGACACCGCTTTTCGCAGCACGTCTGCGTAGGCTTTCCCCTGCGACATGCTCGTTCCGGGCAGCAAGACGACGAACTCCTCTCCGCCCAAGCGGACGAAATGCGCACTGCGTGGCAGACATTGCGCCATTCGGCGTGCGAAATCGATCAACACGCGATCGCCCATCGCGTGACCGTAGCGATCATTGACGGCCTTGAAGAAATCGAGATCGACCAGCAGGAGCGTCCACTGCCCTCCGTCAACGCGCCCCACCCGCTGTTCGCGCTCGAAAACGGTCGTCAACGCGCGCCGGTTCAGCAAGCCAGTCAATGGATCGAGCGCCGAATGGCGCTCCAGTTCCGTTCGTAAGCGTTGCATCGCCACCATGACGAAGCCCACCGTCATGATTACCGTCGTGAATTCATAGACCGTAATATAGATTGTTTGTATCGCCTCATGGGCGAACAGATCATTTCCGATCATGCCCGGTATGACACTCGTCACGCAGCGCACCACGGCACTACACGTCTCCACCAACATCGTACCGCCCAGTAGATAGCTGGGGAAATTCCGCTCGCCGTATCGTATGACCAGCCAAAACTGATAGCCGAACATGCAGGACTTCAAGAACGTCACGCAGAACATCCTGAACGCAAAGCTGGGCATCACCAGCAGACCCCAGTAGGAGCACAGCAGCCCGGCCGTCACCGCAACGGCCAGCAACCGCACTGAGGGTCGGCGCCCATAGAAACGCTCGCTGCCGATGACCCAGAGCGCTGTGCCCACGAACATCGAGCCATTGCCGACGATGATCGACAGCCAGTCAGGAATCGCTGTACGTAAGCCGAACAGCAATGCGGTAATGGCGATCGCCAACGCACCGCCGGACCAGTATCGAAGTCCCGTGATACCGGCCGGCAGTGTACGCGCCTGCGCATACAGCACGGCGGACATGATCCCAGAGATCACCGCCGAGAGCAGAATGACCGTGCGCAGGTCGATATGCGTCATAGGGTTCGGCAGAGCAACGGCGCGACGGACGGGACGATTTGCAGGACACGTCGCGGGATGAGCAATGACCAGCGAAACGGGAGCGACAAAGGCTGCACAGTAGAGCACTCATTTTTATCTTCTCGGTACCATTGTCGCAGATGTTGACGCGCCCCCGGTTGAAAAATGTCTTGACCCGCACTGCGGGACAGGTCTGTCAAGTGGAATAAGGTTGTGCTGGGGAAGACCTCACGCATGTCCGTTTTAACGCCTCGGGCACGCACCCCCTCACGCCGGAGTGGATGTGGTCGACCAACTTGACTCGTTACATGTAACGAATATAATGGTTACATGTGACAGGAGAACCCAATGCCAACGACACTGAACGAACGCGTACGCATACATCGGCAGGCGTTGCGCGATGCCGGGCTGCGACCGATCCAAATATGGGTGCCCGATACGCGTCGATCCGGTTTTGCGGAAGAATGCGCGAGGCAGAGTCGCGTCATTCGGGACAGCAATGCGGAAGGTGACATGCTGGATTTTATTGAAGGTGCGGCAGATCTGGATGAATGGAAGTGAAACGCGGAAGCATCGTAACGGTGGCTATACAGGGTGATTTTGGCAAAGGAAGACCAGCGCTTGTCGTTCAGTCGGATCTCTTTGCCCACCATCCAAGCATTTCCGTCCTCCTGATATCGACAGAAATCGTCGGAGCACCCTTGCTTCGCATCAGTGTGAATCCGAGCGAAAGAAACGGTCTGCGCGCTGTTTCGCAGATCGCCGCAGATAAGATGTTTACCGTGCGTCGCGAGAAAGTCGGTGCGGTGATAGGTGAGTTAGAAGATGACACGATGGTTTCGGTTAATCGTGCCATGCTCGTTTTTCTAGGGCTCGCATGAGAGGCGCGCTGCTCTCGCCCACACCGATTTGACGACCGTTACGTCCTTAGCGTCCCTCGCGTCCCTCGCGTCCATTTCCCGGCAGCACGGGTGACGCGCTACCTCGCGCTATGCGGGCGGCTGCCCCGCCAAGATCCGCGCAGCCTCTGCCGCCGACAGCGGGTAAGCAAAAAATGTTCGATAGAACGCACGGGTCTGATCGGCCAGTGCGGGGTCAGCCGCGCGCGCGGGATGCAATAGTTGGGCTGCCCAGCGAACCTGTAATGCCACTTCGGGGCCGTAGCGATCCCACGGGAACACGCCTGCGGGATCCCGATACACGCGGTGCTGCTGCACAGCCGGCAACGCATTCCATAATGTCCCCGTTGGCGAACCGGCAGGGAGATCCGCGATCGCGCCGGCATTTGCCGCCAAAATCACCACGTCCGGATGCCAGGCCAGCACCTGCTCGATCGATACCGGCTTTAGATTGCCGTCAAGTCCGTCAGCCGCATTGCGCCCCCCAGCCGCGCGAATCCATTGATCGACGATGGTATGGTTGCCGTCCACTTTCAGCGGGGACAGCGACGCGATATGCAACACGCGCGGGCGCTGTGATTCCGGAATCGCCGCCACCTGCGCGGCCACCTCCGCCACGGTATGCGTCAGATAGCGGCGATACGCGACGGCCTGGTGACGTGCGATGACCGTATTCAACGTGGCGGCCGTCTGATCGATGCAATCGAGCATCGACGCAAAGTCGTCGAACGTGACCGGTTCCACCGTCAGACCAGCCGTCCGCAGCGCATTGGCCGAGGGCGTTGCCGGCGTCACGAACACCAGATCGGTTTTCAGCCGCAGTAATTCCTCCGCGTTCATCGTGTTGCCATCGATCGATTCGGCCTGGTGGAACGCTGGTGCAACCCGGTACATCCACGGGAACGTCTGGGGGCGCGCGACGGTGACCACGATGTCTGGTGCCGCCCCTAACATCAACAGCACCGCATTGTGCGCAAACCACGCCTCGGCGATGCGCGTCGGTACAGGCCGAGAGTGATCCACCGGTGCGGTGGACCGCGCCGATGCAGATGTGACGGTCGCCGGTAACGCTGCAGACACCGATGCCGATGCAGGCGTCGATGCGGATGTCGCGGAAACGGGCGACGCGAACGCGTAAGAAGCGATACCGAGTGCAGCAGCAACGGCCACGCGCGACATGCGCGTCGCTGCTGTTGCGATGATCGATGTAGAACGGTGCATATTCATAGCTCGAATTGCACGGTGGCCTGGACTGTACGCGGGGCCCCCAACTGCCCACTCGCATTGCCTGCGCCGGTATAACCGCTCAGTGCGCCCGGATAGATATTCGTCCAATACCGCTTGTTGGTCAGGTTATAAATGCCCAAGCGGAACGTCGTCAACCGCCCGAGCAATTCCGTCTGGTAGGCGGCACTCAGATCGAATGTGGCATAGCCCGCCGCCGACGAGGTATTGGCGTCATCGGTCGGACGCGAGCTGATGTAGTGCACATTGAAGCTGCCCGACAGACCCGCCACCTGCGGAACATGATACTCAGCCAACAAATTCAACGCCCAATGCGGCAGACCGACAATCTGCTTGCCGTTGGTCGACGCGCTTGCGGTGTCGAACAGCAGCGGATCGAGATAGGTGACGCCACCGAACAGCGCCAGATCCCGCGTCGGATTACCGTCCATCATCAATTCGATGCCATCGTTACGCTGCTCGCCCGCCACCGCATAGACCAATGACGAATTCGTGTAAGCGAACGGCCGCGTGATCCTGAAGGCTGCCAACGATACATTCAACTTCTGCAACGCGACCTTGTACCCCACTTCCCATTCCTTGCTGCGATACGGCGCTAGGATATTGCCCTGATTGACCGCACCGCTCGGCGCGACATCGCCCTGTTGCAGGCTGTCCGCGTAGGTGACATAGGTGGTCATATCGAAGCGCGGCTTGAACATCAGGCTGGCGGATCCACTCAGGCCGTTGTTGTCGGACCGGCTGGTCAACGCGCCGCTCGTGCTGTAGTTGCTCGAGCCCAGCCAGCTCTGGCTGCCCGACAGCAAAACGGACCACCTCGGCGTAAAAGTCAGGCCGTCGGACAACATCAGCGACTGCTGCCATGCATTCGCGGACTGATACCGATGCACGAAATTCGGCTGACTCGTGATGCCGAACGATTGCGGGTCGGCCAAGTTACCGGAACCCAGCGTCACGGTACTGCCACCGATCGGGTTGTAATTGTTCCAGATGAACCCACTGGTGCCGATGCTGATCGCATGCTTGATCGGACCGGTGCTCACATCGCCATTCAAATAGATCGCGTTACTGGTGATCGTGAACTGGCTGGCGGTCGCCGTGGCGTAGGTCGACTTATAAGCGCCTGCGTTGTTGGTCAGCGTATAGGTCGGCTGATCGGAATTGCGGTCGGCGAATTGGCGCAGTACGCCGGCGCTGAAATGCCAGTTCGGCGACAGTTCCTTGCGCAGGCGCAACGTCGCGGTATTGGTTTCGTCGTCATTGCCGGCATTGCTGGCACCGTATGCGGCATTTGTCGGATCGAGTGCTGCCGGCAGATGGACACCGGTCGCCAACGAAAATGTCGCAGGCAGCCCCAGTGCAATGTAGTGGTAATGCGTATAGTTCGCTTCGATCACCGTAGTCGGCGACAAATGGAAGTCGAACGCCATGCTGATCAGCTGGCGGCGAATACTGCTGTTCGCCGTATAGCCCGTGCCGGTCTCGTCGAGCAGCGTCAAGCGATAACCCAGTGCGCGCGACGGTCCCACGCGGTCGGACAGATCGAGTTCGCGGGTGAAGCGATCGTGCGTGCCATAGCCGAAGGAGAACCGCACCAGCCGTTCATCGGTCGGCCGCTTCTGGATAAAGTTGAAGGTCCCTGCCGGATTTGCCGGACCATACAGCGCCCCGGACAAGCCATTCAGCACTTCGATCTGCTCGAACTCTTCGGCCGAATAATCGGTCGTCGATACAGCATTCAAGCCATCGATACGGAAGTTCTGCACCACACTTCCCTGTATGCCGCGCGACTGCGGACGTGCGCCGTCGCCTTGCACCGATGGGATGTACCGCAACGCATCCTGAATGCTGCGCAGTTGCTGGCTCTCGATCAGATGCTGCGGGACAACGTTGATCGTGTACGGCGTGTCTACCCGCTTCATCTTGCCAAGCGGTCCGATGGTCGCGGTGTCGCTTTTCAGCGTTTCGGCGTGTACGCCACTCGCTTTGACGACCACGGTCGGCAGCGATGTGGTCGCCGCGGCATGCCGAGCGGCTACGGCACTCGCTGTCGACG
>CAWUJR010000124.1:0-9168 GCA_963922375.1 uncultured Robbsia sp. | reverse complement strand
GTCGGCGGTCCGCCGCGGCGTCCAGGCTTTCGCGCGTTCGGCCAGCGCGTCGAACCCCGCGGTATGACGCGCCACATAATCGGTATCGATCAGGCCGTCGGCGATCAGCAGATGGATCATGCCAAGCGCAAGCGCGCCATCGGTACCAGGACGCAGCGCTATATGGTCGTGGCACTTCTCGGCGGTCAAGGAGCGGTAAGGATCGATCGCGATCAATCGTGCACCGCGCCGCTTGGCCTCCTGCGCCCGCGTCCAGAAATGCAGGCTCGACGTGACCGGGTTGCTGCCCCAGATCAGAATCAGTTTGCTATCCTCGATGAAATCAAGCTGCATACCGATGCTGCCGCCATAGGTATGCTTCAACCCCGCCGCTCCTGCTGCCGCGCAAATCGTGCGATCCAGCCGAGACGCGCCCAGCAGATTGAAAAAGCGCGCAGCGATCGACTCGGTCTGCAGTAGCCCCATCGTCCCCGCATAGCTATAAGGCAAAATCGCTTCCGGCGCCCGACGCGCGATCTCCCCCAGACGGCTTGCCGCCATCTCGAACGCCACCTCCCACGAAATGGGCTCGAAGCGCCCTTCGCCCTTCCGACCGACCCGACGCATCGGTTGCGTGAGCCGATCGGGATGATAGGTCCGCTCCGTGTATCGTGACACCTTTGTGCACAGCACCCCTTGCGTCGGCGGATGATCGGGATCCCCTTTGACCGAGATCGCCTTGCCATCCTCGACCGTGACGCGCATCGCGCAGGTATCGGGACAATCGTGCGGGCAGACGCCTCGAATGATGGTGGCAGATGCGCTCATGGCGAGACTCAGAGTAGGGAGACGGAGGAAACGCGGGAATTTCCGATATTATATAGAGCGACACGTCCTATTCCCACACGTCGGCACGCCTATTTGGCGGCGTCGATCGTCACCGCTGAACGCCCCGATCATGAAAATCCTTCCTGAGATATTGGCTGCCGGTGCAGAGACACGCGCGATCCGGCATGATCTGCATGCGCATCCGGAATTAGGGTTCGACGTGCATCGCACCGCCGATCTCGTTGCCGCCAAATTGACCGAGTGGGGAATTGCCGTCACGCGCGGCATCGGGCGAACCGGATTGGTGGGCACGCTGCGTCACGGAGACAGTCAACGCACGATCGGCTTACGCGCCGACATGGATGCCTTGCCCGTCGACGAGGCTAACACGTTTTCGCACAAATCGACGGTGCCGGGCAAGATGCATGCATGCGGGCACGATGGTCACACCGCGATGTTGTTGGGGGCCGCGCAATATCTGGCAGCGAACCGACACTTCGATGGGACCGTACATTTCATCTTTCAGCCAGCGGAGGAGAATGGCGGTGGCGCACAGGTCATGATCGAGGATGGTTTGTTCGAGCGCTTTCCCGTCGATGCGGTATTCGGCATGCACAATTGGCCCGGGACGCCGGCCGGAAAGTTCGGGCTGCGCGCCGGGCCGTTAATGGCCTCGACCAGCGATTTCCGGATTACCGTCAAAGGTACCGGTGCGCATGCCGCGATGCCGCATAACGGTCACGATCCGGTGTTCGCTGCAGTGCAAATCGCCAACGCGTTGCAGGGCATCATCACGCGGAATAAAAAACCGATCGATACGGCCGTGCTGTCGATCACGCAGATCCACGCAGGGCATGCGACCAATGTCGTGCCAGACGAAGCCTGGCTTGGCGGGACCGTGCGCACCTTCACCGAATCGACCACCGATCTCATCGAATCGCGGATGCGTGCGATTTGTCCGTCTATCGCTGCGGCGTTCGACTGCGAGGCCGTGGTGGACTTTACTCGAACCTACCCGCCGACGGTCAATGACGACCAAGCGACACAATTTGCCGCCGACATCATCGTCGAAACCTTCGGCGAAGACGCTCTGGATCGGAACGTCGATCCAACGATGGGTGCCGAAGATTTCTCATACATGCTGAAGGCTCGTCCCGGCTGCTATGCGTTTATCGGCAATGGCGAAGGAGAACATCGGGGCACACAGGGTGGCATCGGACCCTGCTCGCTCCACAATCCGAGTTACGACTTCAACGACGCATTGCTGCCGATCGGATCCACTTACTTCGTGAAGCTGGTGGAAGGTTACTTAGCCTCGGAATCACGCAGGCTCCGCTAAACGCGGCGGATAGGCGGGTGCCGGCGGGGTGGCGGCCAGCACGATGATCTCGTCGGTGAGATTGCCCATTGCCTTGATCTTCTGCGACACATCCGCTCCTGGCAACGTGGCCTCGAAACTTCGGTGTTTCGCGGATGAGGAGAGGAGGTTTGTATCCCGCAGCGCCTGGCCACTCAATACGGCTTCACGCAGCATACATTGGAAACGGTGATATTCCGTATAAACATCGTGCAGCGCCTCCTCACTGGGAGATTGCATTTGTTGCAATGTCGACGCCAAACTTTTCACTCCACTACTCAACAAATCATCCGTTTTCAGAATTTCGCAATTCAGCATTCTGATCAGATCTTTTGTTACCGCCGCAAACAGCATTTCGCGACCGGCCTTTCCGGTCGCTTCCTCCACCGTCGGGCCATCGTCGATTCGTTTGGGCTCGGTCACCTGACTTAAGACTGCCGTGCTGTCTTCGCGTGCAAGCATCGCCAGATCGACCGGCGTCGCATCCTTAATGATGCCTAACGCGTGGTCGTACCCGCGCAGCCTCGCTTCCAACGCGCTCTTCAATGTGTCCGGAAGATCGTGTGTGACATACTGCTTGACTGCGTCATACATGTTCGGACCTTCACCCTCTCCCGCCGCCCATTCCAACCCGACTGCATACAGTCGCATGTTGGCCAGCTCTTCAGTCAACGCCGACAGGGCCAACTCGTCTACCTTATTGCCCGCTTCGATCCGGTCGAAAACATGCTCGAGCGACTGCTTCAGCGTATTGAACTCTGACCAGTCACGCGTCGAAAGCAAGCCCAGATCAGGCATGCTCGGATGACGGTCGCGGCTCTCTGCTTCACCTCTATTAAAGGCCGCTTCCGTATCCGTCAGCAAGTTCTTCAGATAGCGCACACGCGCATCCCGGGGCGGGATTGATGTGGGCCATGCTGCAGCCGACGCCTCGTCGCTCCTAACGCTATCTTCCGCTGTGCCGACCTTCGAGGCAGACGATGCGCCACTCAAAAACGCCATGAATCGCTTGAATCTCGACGTCCAGTCAGACGGCTTCGTCGATTGTTCCGTTGCACTCGTTGATGGTGCTCGTACCGACGCCGAATCTGGGTCATCGTTGGGTAACGACACGTCCGGTGTCGTCGCTGATGCGCCATCGATATCCGATGACGCATCTGACGGCGACGCCATGGTTACTGGCTCGGTACGCTCATTCGACACTTTCGGTTGAAAATGGTTGGGTCGCGTCAAATTACAATTGATAATCAACCGGTCAATGTAATCTGACGCCGCGCCACCCTGTTGCGCGACGTCCCCCGACGCACCGCCCCTGACCGCCGATGTCATCCGGCCCTTTCCAGCCGGATGACTCACTGTCATCTGAGCCGTGATATCGTCATTCAACTTGACAAGCTTCTCCGCACGCGGACGAGAAAAAATTTTTATCAATCGATTGCCGCCACGCAGGAAACGCTCCGTAAACTTCTTGAACCTGTATTTTCCCAAATCGTGCACTTCCGGAAAAAAGCCATTCAGCTTCACTTCACCGGACTTCTGTTTCATCTTCAATTTCATCACTTTCTCCTAGCGAATGTCGATTTTCTTAATAGCGCATAGGACGATACCCATCGCGAAGAAACGTCAAAATATTGTCGCACTACGAAATATTTTACAATCTATTGCCATCACCCTATTTACCGTCATCGTTACAGCGAACGGAGCGATGACCGAAGCAAAATCAGCAGCCATGGATCATGAGGACCCGACGACAAGCACACGGCTATAGCAATCGCAAATCTTTCGGTAAGTGCATTCTCTTTGGCGCGTCCGATCCAGCGCTGACCCAATGCAACGTAGCGCTTATGACGTATTACGCATCCGGTTTCGTATAGCCGAGAAACCGGCGGACATGGGCCCGGTACGGCTCCCGAACCGCTTCTAGCTTTGCTTTGACGTCGCTGATCTCCACATCGTTCAACGTCGGGTTGAGTTCGCCCTGCTGCATTGCCTCGTTCAGCGACGCCCACTGCGCGGTATCGGTCGGGAGCCCGTGAATCGCGTGCATACCAGAGAGCGTCTTCACTTCTGCTTCGATCTCCATGAAGGCATTAAATACCTGCCCTGAAGCCATCCGTGCGCCCAATTCCCTCTCAAATGCCGACACGTGATCGGGTTGTACGCCGCCACGCGCTCTTTCCAGCGTCATCAACTCCCTTTCCAAAGCCGTCATGCCCAAGCGAGACCGTTCGCGGCTTTGCAATGGAAAATCTTTCTGCCACTCGTTGAATTCCTCCCGAAGATGCTTCACCTTGGCGACCGTAGCGGGATGGGCGCACGCGTAGCTTGTGCCGGTCATCGCGCGCTGCGACCGGTCGCTTTGCGTCGACGCCGGATCGGCTGTGCCTCGGCCAAACGTAGACCAAACGCGATCGAACAGGCTCTGCCAATCAATACGCGGGGTCTTGAACGATCGAATCGCGGACACACAATGCGCCCATTTTTGGTTTGCACAGGCGAATGCCTTTGATAAAGCGGCGAATCGATCGCGCGAGGGTAGGGTCTTCTGTTGTCCCGCCCCGCCGCGATCGACAGACGGATTAGAAGGTGCCTTCGTCATGGGCTTTTCATTACTGCGCACGGTGATATAGGTCATCTCCCTCTCCAAGAGTGCGATGTGCCCGCGTCATGCGCGTTTCCGCTAGATTAAGTGGCGTGAGCCGCCTGCATGCCGAGGTCATTCGCGATTGAACATGGGATCAGAATACAATTTCTCCTTTCGTATACCTTTCAGTTAACGCATTCTATTTGGCCCCGTCGTCGCGCTTTTCATCACATTGCCATTCCGTCGTTTCATTCACCTCTTCTTCAACGTCCGTGCGCGACGACTGTGTCTCCAGCGCCTGCGCCAATGCCGGATTTCGCGCCATCTCGACTTCTGTCAACCAGCGCAAGACCTCGCCAATCTCGCCAAGCCAGCGATCATCGATAAAGGTGTAGCGCTTCTCCGACTGATAGATACCGCGCGCCAATGGGATATTACGCACCACCGGCACACCGATCTTCTCCGCATACGCAATGACAGCCAGTGCGCGGGCATTGGTTTCAATCATCGAAATGAACGGCCAGTTCGTGATCTCCGGATTCAGATAGATGCCCACAGCGATATGCGTCGGATTAGCCAACACGAACGACGACTGTGCAACCTCGGACTTCTGCGTTTCATTCAGCAACTCGTGCGCTAGCTCCTTACGCTTGCCCTTGATTTCAGGGTTTCCTTCCATCTCCTTGTACTCGCGCTTTACCTCATCCTTCGTCATCTTCAGGTCTTTGATGTAGAGCGCATACTCGATCAGCAAATCGGTCAGCACCAGAAGCAGAATGCAGCCCAGGCATATCAAGACCAGATCCCATGCCAAATGTGTCCACACCAGGATCAGCGCAGGAATCTCCAGATACGCGGTGCCCAACAATTCATGCTTATGGCTATCCCAGAAGACAGCGGCGGCCGCCCCGAAGGCGGCGAGATAAAGCAGCGCTTTGATTGCGTTCTTCGCGTTACGCAGACTGAATATTTTCTTAAAACCCGATACCGGATTCAGCGACTTGAAATCGATCTTGACGGACTGCGTCGCAAATCGGAATCGGCTCATGATCAAAGAAGGCAACGTCGCCGGCAACAAGACGGCACCTAACGTCAGACCGGCCCATTTGATAAATAAGCCACATGCTTCCAGTACATATTCGTCCAACGGGATGGCAAAATGGCGCGCGAACACGTTGTCGAATAGCACCGTCGCCTGTGCAGGGGGAAAATAGAATCGGACAAAGGCGCCGCCGAGTAGGGTCACCAACAGCACAACGGCATCCTGTCCCTTCCAGCTCTGCCCTTTTTTCGCTTCGTCGCGTTTCTTTTTCTCCGTAGGGGCTTCGGTCTTTTCTGCCATCGCTAGCCGTCCTCCGGTACCACTTGCAGATGATCGATCAGCGCCAAACCATCGAACAGACCAAACAACGTCGTGGGAATGACCGGACCAAAATAAATGAGCAACACGATCAACATCACCACGCTCTTCAGTGTCATTGCCATCGAGAACGGATTGAGCTGCGATGCGAAACGGGACAACAAGCCCAATAGCAATTCGGTCAGATACATCGCAATGACCATCGGCGCCGCCAGAATGACGCCTTTCACGATGGCTCGCGTCAACAACGATGCCGCGGACCCGAGCAACACCGGGTCGAATCGGATCGCCTCTGTGACCGGGAATCGCATATAACTTTCATGCAGCACTTCGAACACCAGCAACAAGCCACCGCCCGTTGCGAACACCGCCGCCCAAAACAGATTGAAAAATGACGCGAATGGCGACGCTTTGATACCCACGGCCGGATCCATCGTGCTGCTGATCGTGGCACCCCGCTGGTTATCGATGAATTCACCGATTGCCATCGCCACCCAGAACGGCAAGGCCATGGCATAGCCGATCAACAAACCGATCATCACCTCCTTCATCAGCAGCGGCATCAGTGCCATCTGCGACACGGTCTTGCCTGTGGTCATGAACGCGGGCGCCAGGCCGATCGCACTGACAAACATCATCGTATTGCGCAACACCGTGCCGCCAATCAGCTTAGGGCGCAGATACGGTAAAAAGAACATGGCAGGCGCGATACGCGCCATGCCGATCGCGGCGGTGATGAGCAGGCTCTCGATGCTGCCTTCGAGCGTTGCGGCAGTCGCGCTGACAGCGGCCACTGACGTGCTCATTTCAGCGCGATCGCAAAGACCTCGTTGGCAAAGGCTTCCACGCGCGTACTGATCCACCCCAGCATCATGTACAACGTGCAGCAGACCGCAATCAGCTTGATGCCGAACGGCAACGTCTGCTCCTGAAGATGCGTGACGGCCTGGACCAACGAGACAATCAGTCCAACGGCCGTGGCAACGGCCACCGGAATCGCGGAAATCGCCAACACCAGATAGATGGCCTTGCTGCCGATGTAGATCAGATCATCCATCGCTTATGCTCGCCAGATATCGATGTACTGGGTAATCAATCCTTGCGTGAGCCGTGACCAGCCGTCAATGGCGACGAACAGCACCAGTTTGATCGGCAAAGCAATCGTGACCGGACTCATCATCATCATGCCCAGCGCCAGCAAAATATTTGACACCAGCAGATCGACGACAATGAAGGGCAAATAAACGTAAAACCCGATCTTGAACGCACTCTTGATTTCGCTAAGCGCATAGGCCGGTAAGAGTGTGACGACGGAAGGGTTATCCGAATCGACCGCCTCTGCGGCATCCTCGGTCCCGGCCACTTGCTTCTGCTTGAGCGCCGAAAAGAATTTCACCAGTTCCGGATCGGAATGCTTCGACAAATACGTTTTGTATTTTCCCAACCCCTCGTTCGCCAATTGCGTCAGCGACGCGGGGTCGTTCAGCGACACCTTGTGTTCGCTCGAATACGCTTGGATCTGATTGAATACAGGCGCCATCACGAAAAACGTCATGATGAGCGCGATGCCTTGCAGCGTGATGTTCGATGGGACTTCCTGCAAGCCGATCGCGTTACGCACAAGCGAAAACACAATCGAGAATTTGATGAAGCACGTGCCTGCGGCGATCAGGAATGGCAAGAGTGACGCCAATGCCAGAATCCCGATCATCGATGTATCGTTGGTGATATTCACGTGATCAGCACACGGTTGACTTCGAACCCGATCGCGTCGCCGACCTGCACCAGCTCGCCCAGCGCCACACAATGCTTGCCGATCCGCATTTCGACCGCACGCAATGCCTGATTGTCGAGCGGCAAGACGGCCCCCTCCGTCAACGCATTCAGCTCATCCAGCTTGAACTCGCGGATGGGCAGTAAAAATTCGCAGGCCAACGGAATGCGATCGAATGGCAAGGGCGTTTCGTTAAACTGTTCTTGCGCCAGCGGACCGACTTCGTTTGGATCTTCGGCATCGCTACGGTGTCGTTGAACCACAACTGTTTCTCCGTCGAACGTGAAAGGGCACACAGCGTATCGTTCGGCATACACCGTCGGACGCCATGCGGAGACGCGAATCACATCGCCTGTACGAAGCGTGGCAAGCTGCAGTCGATCTAAAAACGTACATGCCACGCGCCACCGTAGCGGTACCGGTAAATGGGCTAACCGGACATCCGGTGTCGCGAGGGATGATTGCAGCAACGTCTCGGAAAACAGTTTGCCGCACGGCGTATCGTGCGCGAACAAGAGATTTCTTAACTTTCGACCGAACAATGCGGAGCACACCCTTTCGACATGAAAATGGTGCATACCGAAGTCGATGCCGGATTCAAGCAACACATCGGAAGCGATCGTGACCACCAGCCCCGGATCCGTTGACGCAGACGGAACCCGATAGTCGCCGAAAAAGATGCGACAAAGATCGTCGACGCTCCAGAACATGCGATGCGACGTGTGATGCATCAGTACATCCAATGCGAGGTAGAGCCGGTCGACATCCAACTGCGCCAGCGTGATCCCCGGCGATGCGCTCAGGCGCAGCCGTCGCGCCATGTCCGATCGCATCGGGTCGACCTGACGCAGGCGGGCCAGACGGTAGGAGGGTCCTTCAGAAACGTGGGCAGGCACAAGGGCGGCGCAGATCATGGCGTGTCCTCGTCCTCGTCATCCTGCTGCGGTGAGCGGGCGTGGCGGCGGTCCGGCATGCCATCGTCGCGGGCCTCCAATGCCCAGTCAGCCGACGCGGTGGGCCAAGCTTGCTCCAATGCCTGTCGCACGCCGTCGGAAGACGGTTGCATACGGATCGATGGCATGCCGGGGTCGTTGGCGCTCAACGACAGTTCGACACGGCTCTGCGATGGCCAGCTGTTGAACGGCACGCTCAGACGCGTCACCTGCGCATCATGCGGTGTCGGTGAAGCGACGGGGCTTTCTGCCGGCCGCTGCCCCGCTTGTGGGTCGGGCCTTGGGCGCGGATCGGGCGATGACGCAGCCGTCGGCATCGGCATGTTTTCCGGC
>CAWUJR010000123.1:0-9181 GCA_963922375.1 uncultured Robbsia sp. | reverse complement strand
ATGCGCCCACCTAGTGTCTCGCTCGACCACCGATGTGCCGCGTCCCATCCGGACACTGTGCCGGCCACCGTGTTGGCCGCCATCGGGCCACGCGACGGAATCGACGTGAAACCTTCGGCACGATAGCGTTCGATCGTGGCCGCGAGCGCTGCGGCACCGCATGCCTCGATGCCGACAGGGGCGTGTCCCGGACGGGAAATGAGCCAGAAACCGTCGCCGCCAATGCTGTTCATATGCGGATATACGGTCGCGATCGTCGCTGCTGCCGCGATCATCGCCTCCACCGCATTACCGCCGCCGCGGAGGATCGACAATGCGCTTTGCGATGCCAGCGAATGCGGCGCCACGGCCATACCGCGCACGCCTCGGATCGGGTTGATTGGATGAGCAGACATTCGAGATGGTAGGGATCAGTGAGGCAGGTGATCGGTGAAACAGACTGCTCGAGCGGCGCAATGGCAGGCCGAGTTCTGATGGCAAGCGAAGACAATACCAGAAAAGAAAAGGGCACCCCGAAGGCACCCTCTATCCGTCGCCGACCACCCTGCCCGCCAGAAGCACGTCAGGATTCAGATCTGCGAATCAAGCATGCGGTCAAAGGACAACGTTCAGGCGGCCTTCGACGCAACATCCGCATTCGTATGCCCGTCCAACGCCGCCAGTTTTCGAATCGTATCCGCACACGCCCGCGCGACTTCGTGGCCTTTGACGACGAAATGCTCGCGGAAGAAGCCGACATGCTCGGTACCGCCATGGAAATGATGCGGCGTCAAAATCGCTGAAAACACCGGCACGCCGGTATCGAGCTGCACGCGCATCAAACCGTCGATCACGGCGGTGGCGACAAAATCGTGCCGATAGATACCGCCATCGACGACCAGTCCCGCCGCGACGATACCGGCATAGCCTTGTTCGGCCAGCTTTTTCGCATGCAGCGGGATTTCGAATGCACCGGCGACTTCAAAATAGTCGACATCGTTATCGGCATAGCCTTCAGTACGAATCTGCGCCGCAAATGCGTCACGCGCCTGATCGACGATGTCTTTGTGCCAGCCGGCTTGAATGAATGCGATGCGCGACGCGCGACGATGCGCAACGGGATGTAGCGAGGAGGTGGAAACCATGTCTTGACGGGTCCTGTTTAGTCTTACAACAGGGCGCACGGCGCAGCCGCACGTCAGCACAACCCGCCTTGTCAAACCGCACAAGACGCGATGCGTGAACGTACGATGCCCGTTCTCTTTCATCCGGACTATCACCGTCGGCCCCGGGATCCCACCGGGTCTGCTGACCCTGCCATCTGCATGGCAGGCGCTCGCGGGCTCGATGCCGAAGCACCATCACCGCCGGTGGGGAATTTCACCCCGCCCCGAGAACGTTAAAAATCGACGCCGGCGAGCCGGCATCCTTCAATTACAACAACAGTAGAGCAACAAAACGGTGAAGCAATCAAACGTTATATAGCGCATCGGCTTGGCCGGTTCGGTTCGGTGCGCCACGGCGACCGGATGCTATCCGCGCAAGCCTATCTGCGCAAGGGGCCACCGTCGGCGGCCCTCACCGATGCGTGTTGTCATCAGTAAGCGCTTGCTTTATCCAGCAACGCGATCTGATCGGCCGTCAGTGCCAGCCGCGTCGCCGCACCAAGCGCTTTGAGCTGATCCAGCGACGTGGCGCTCGCGATCGGCGCGGTAATGCTCGGCCGCGCGATTTGCCACGCCAACGCGACGGCCGTCAACGACGTGTCGTGTGCGGCGGAAACGGTATCCAGCGCGGCTAGAATCTTGCGACCTCGATCATCGAGATATTTCTCTACACGCGGCCCCCGCTGCCCTTTCTTCAGGTCATCAGCCTGCCGATACTTACCGCTCAAGAAACCGCTGGCCAGCGCGTAATAATTCGACACCCCGAGCTTCAACTCCACGGCCGCCGGTTCGACATCGCGCTCGTACTCCGCGCGGTCATACAGATTGTATTCGGGTTGCACCACCTGATAGGCTGGTAGCCCATCCCGCTTGCTGATGGCGGCCGCTTCGCGCAGTCGCGCCCCACTGTAATTCGAAGCGCCAATGATCCGTACCTTCCCCGCCTCGATCAGTGTTTGATACGCGGCCAACGTCTCTTCTAACGGCGCGCTATCCGCCAGATCACGGTGCGAGTAATACAGATCGATGTAATCGGTCTGTAAGCGGCGCAGCGAATCGTCGACTGCGTTGACAATATTGTCGCGTGACAAGCCAGCACGGGCCTCGAGCAGACCGACTTTGGTGGCCAGCACCACATCCTTGCGTTTGCCGGACTGCTTGAACCACTTCCCGATGATCGTCTCGGATTCGCCGCCTTTGTTACCCGGAACCCAGGCGGAATAGACGTCCGCCGTATCAATGTAGTTGATGCCGTGATCGGCCAGCGCATCGAGCAACGAAAATGAGGTTGCCTCATCGATGGTCCAGCCAAACACGTTGCCACCAAATGCCAGCGGAGAAACTTGGATGCCCGATGTACCTAACGCGGTTTTCGATGAATGCTGTGCCATTTTTAGCCCCCTCCGATCTGTCCGGTTACCGTTCGATGACGCTACTCTAGCGCGACACCGTTGCCTTAACAAACAAATTTAACACGATTTGCTTAGTTAAATCCAAGCTGAAGCGGTCGCCGGCTGCGCATCAGCGTCCTTTGGCCTGCCAGCCCTTATCGGTCAATATCGCAGTCGTCGAAAGCTGCGCTTGTTTCGCACCGGCCAGCGTGTTGGGCACAAACGGAAACGCTGCACTGACTTCCGGCGTCTTCGACCAATCGGCTTGATTGTCGACCTCGTAGGTGTAATGCACCACCGCTTCCGTGCGATTATCGACATGCGTCGGGCCGTCCCAGCCGGACACCTTGTCCAGCGACAGCTTCGCATAGCAGATATCGCCGCGCTCCGGTTCGGTCTTGCCGTTTGCGATCACTTCATCGGCGACTATCTTGCGATACGCGTCCCGACCCGCAGTGGTCAGATCGTAGCGACGCACCCGCATCCGATGGCCGGTCGGCCGATCATCGACAAAGCTCAATTGGCCCAACGACACATCCACGGAGCTCAGCAGTCCTGCGCGCTGCAGTGCAGCCATTCGCGCCGCGTGGCCCGTCGGCGTGCTCGCCTGCTCACGCAACTCAGCTTCCGACACATCGACCGGGAAGGGCCCCACATCGAGACAGAGATCGCCGGTATCGTCCAGATAATGATCGATCGCCGAGGAGAAATTATGTTCGCTCGCATCGTTCTTGCTGCCGCAGCCGGCCAACAGCAACGCCGACGACAACGACGACACACCGATCCATAACCACTTATTTTTCATTCCGTTATCCCGATGGCGTTTGTCTTCATAGTGTAATCGGCTCTGCGTCGCCGCGTGGCGCGATGGCCGATCCGATAATGTGGTGCTTAATCGGCGTAATCGAGCGGCAATTGCGTCGTCGACTTCAATCGCTCCATCGAGAAACCGGAACTGACGTCGAATAACGCCACACTGGCGATCAACTGCTTATAGACCTTGTCGTACGCGGTGATGTTCGGCACGACGACCTTCAGGAGGTAATCGATATGGCCGCTCATTCGATGCACTTCGACAATCTCCGGGATATCGCGTATCGCCGCCTGAAATTGCGACACCCAGGCGCTTGTATGCTCCGAAGTCTTGATTTCGACAAAAACCGTGACGCCAACATTGAGCTTCGCCGCGTCGAGCAACGCCACCCTTCCGACGATATAACCCTCCTTCTCGAGCCGTTGCAACCGGCGCCAGCATGGCGTCGGTGACAGATGCACTTGCGCAGCCAGCTCGGCGACCGACGCTGTCGCATCCTTTTGCAAAGCTTCCAAAATGAGCCGGTCAGTTTTATCTAGCACGATGGCGATCTCGATCGCGTCGGCGAGGACGTGGACGTGGACGTCCGCACAGACGATGCAGCATAGCAGTGGGCGCGAAGTCGGTGAAGCAGGGGCGATGCAGGGGCGACAACGCGGGAGCGACCGCATGGCGTGCCGTACCGCCACATTCGGTAAAGACGATCCCACCAGGAATTGTATTTCAATATGAGCGAATACAGTAGGTGATTTTTCTCGAAATCAACCGCATATACACGGTCTTTAGCAACTCTTTCCCGAAGGTCGCCGGTAGAATTTTTCAGATACTTGCTAGCTGTCGTTTTGATCGTCATTCTCTTCATCCTGCCTATTCTTACCACGAGCTTCTCCGATGTCAGCTTCCCTGCGCTATTTCGACTATGCCGCCACGACGCCGGTGGACCAGCGCACCATTGCCGCGATGGTGCGCTGCTTAGGCTTTGACGGTGCCTTCGGCAATCCTGCGTCTAGTTCGCACGCGGTCGGCATGGACGCCAAGCGTCTGGTCGAAGCATCGCGTGCGCACGTAGCCGCGCTGATCGGTGCCCGTGCAGACGAGATCGTCTGGACCTCGGGCGCGACCGAATCGAACAATCTGGCGCTGAAAGGTTTCGCCGACGCCGCCGGCGCGCGCCGTCAACTGATCACGAGCCGAATAGAGCACAAAGCAATACTTGACACCGCCGCGAGCCTGGAGGCCCGGGGCTTCCCGGTCAGCTATCTGATGCCTGACGCGAACGGCACGATCACTCAGGAAGCCCTCAGCCAAGTACTGTGCACCGACACCGGCCTGGTATCATTGATGATGGTCAACAACGAGATCGGGACGCTCACCGCGATTACCGACATCGCCGAGCAGGTGCACGCAGCAGGTGCGTTACTGCATGTGGACGCCGCGCAGGCCTTGGGCAAGGTTGCCATTGATGTCAATGCGATGGGCATCGACCTCATGTCAATGTCCGCGCACAAGGTGTATGGGCCAAAAGGGATTGGCGCGTTGTACGTCCGACGCGAGATTGCCGAGCGGTTAGCAACGCAAATGCACGGCGGCGGTCACGAACGCGGCTTGCGCTCCGGCACGCTCGCCACACATCAAATCGTCGGCATGGGGCACGCTTGTTTGCTGGCCGCGGAACACTTGGTCAGTGAGTCGCAGCGCATGTCCAAACTGAGTCAACGTTTGTTGAACGGATTGCTGCGCCATGAAGCCATTCGTCTGAATGGCTGGGCGTCGATGCGCATTCCGCACACGATGAGCCTGACGATCGATCATCCGGGCTTTTATCCGTTCATGCTGACGGGCGAACTGGCACTATCTTCCACATCGGCCTGCAACTCGGCCGCCGGCACGCCATCGCATGTGCTGAGCGCGCTCGGCCTGAGCGCGGACGCCGCATCCCGAACCATCCGCCTCAGTCTCGGGCGTTTCACAACCGAGGACGATATCGATGCCGCCATTCGTTGCATCGGGGACGTGGTGGAGCAGTGCTGTCGAGTGTGAAGGCCCCGCTGTGCATCCACGGGGTGAGCGCCAACCGTCGGCCGCTAAAGTGCCGCTAAAGTGCCGCTTTTAGGTGCCGCTTCAGGTGCCGTCTAAGTGCCGCTTAGGTATCCCTCCAAGGCCACTGAGGTGCCTGGGCGGCAGCCGTCAGCCGGTCACCAAATGGATGCGCCGTGCCTCCGGCGCGCCGTCGGGCTTCGCGGGCGGACTCAGCTCGAATTCGAGCACGACATTGCGCGACGGTAGCCGGGCGATCACGCCGGGATCCTGCAGACTGCTGCTTTTGAAATACGCGGGTTTCGTATCCGTCGCGCCCAGCACCGGCGTCTCCGGTAACGACGGCCAATAGGCGATGAACCCATACCCTTCTTCCGCACCGAACTTGTTGCAGACGCCTCGCACCTTCCCACCCAGTTGGCCCCAGCGGTTGGGCGTCAGCGCCGAATCGCGTACCGGCAACAAATTCGGGACGAGATAGCCATTGATGAATTGGTCGGCGGCATCACGCAACTCGCGCGACACATTGTCGAAACCCAGTACATCCACACGACAGCCCTTGCTCTGCAACGCGCGCACGACTTGAATGAAGTCGCCATCGCCGGTGGCGAGCAAGACGGTGTCGAGCCGTTCCGATTCGGTCAATGCGTCGACTGCCATATCCAGATCGGCATTCGATTTGGTCGTCTCGACGCCATCCTCGTCCCGATAATGCTTAACCGGCTTGACCGTCACACGGAAGCCTTGGTCTCGTAGCGCTGCCTGATACGACATCGCCTTATGGCTGTAATCGGGAAATTGCGCCGCGCGCCGTTCATCGAACGCCAGATAGACGTTCAGCCGCTGTGCCTCCCCACCGCCCCGACAGGCCAGCGCGCGCAGTACGTCGTAGCGTAATCCGTGTCCGCCATTCATCCCTATATTGCTTGCGTCCACGTATACGCCGACTCGTCTCATCATTTTCTTACCTTCTTCCGGCATCCGGCCGGTTCGTGGCGCGTACTGCAGCCAAAACCTTCCGCTCGTGCGCGCCTGCGGCCGATGCGAAATCGGCACGCGGCAAGCAAAAGCGCGCAATATCGCTATTTTGCCTGTTTCGACCAGCAACGGGCAATATTCGCTAGACGATAAGCATTCGCGTTACCGAAAAAGGCGGTACGAAAACTTGCCGATGGCAAAGGGGACGACTTCATCGGGGACCACGTCGCGCGTCAACACGCTTGGAGCAACGTCGGCATGCGACTGCGCGATCGAGCTCATCGTCAGCCCTGAGAGAGAAGCCGCTGAAGATTTTCCATTTGGTGTTTCACGGCGGACAGATCCTGTTGTATGGCATCCGCATCAGCGTCAGAGATCGCCGGCGGTGATCCGGGATCGTCCCCTTCCAGCATTTGCTCGATATGAGCGACTTGCTCTGTCAACGCCTCCAATTCGCATGCCAATTCGTCGGACTCGAATTGCGCCAATTCCTGCGCCTCCCGCAACGCGTCGGCATCGTCATGGCGATCGTTTTGCAGCGGCGATCGCGGCGAGCTGTCATGCGCCGATTCGCACGACGACGATGTGCGACTGAATCGCCCGCTGTCAATGCTCCCCGTCGAACTAGCGCGGAGGAATGGCGTCGTGGCGGGCGTTGCACATTGAGTCGTCACCGTGCGCGCCACCAAGACGGGAATACGCGATGTCTTATCGAAAGCGAGAGGGCGGCCGCAGACTGGCGAGGCACGCGTCAGTTGCACAGAGAGATTGACGCGCGCCTGACGCGAAGGCACCGAGCGCTTCGAACGCAACGTGCCGGATCGATTCGTTGGCGAAATGGACGGCGTTTTGCTCGATGGTGGCGTCGAGGGTGCCATTCTGACCGACACCACTTGCCAGGCAAAGCGACGAGCGCTGGAACCGAACGCAGGCGACACTTTCGCCTTCGGGACCGAACGCAAAGGTCTGGTTGGCGATGGCGTCGTATCGTTGAGGATGCGTCCATGACGCGTGGCGATATTCAGCATAAGTGTTCTCTCAATGGGTATGCCCTTCCTTACCTCGCGAACCGAACACCAGCGCACGGCCCGGCGGCACGCGACCAATCATTCCAAGCGGATTTCCATCAAGAATGAAGGGTTATCGAAAGCATATCAGTTGACGCCATCGCCGCTTGTAGAATTCGCTTCTACATCCAGCGTGCGAACGGCCGCGAACCGCAGAACGCTTCAACATCAAGTGCACATTGATATTCGACGACTAAGCCGTGGCGATCGAAGCGCGCGATAGTCGGCATAACAAATGACCGTTCGGAATTGTTTTGTTCTTTCTTTCGAATGGATTGGCGGCATCGTTGGGCGCGCCGCGCATGGCAGCGCAGCGCGCGCTCCTACGAAGTCTATCGGACAGTATCTTCATACTCACATTCCGACGATTCGGCCCGCTTCGTTCAGCATGTTTGCGTTGTCGCGTTTGCGTCGTCGCTCTCGTGCCTTTTCAGCACGAGCGACGATTTCGACGACCTGGGCATCAAGCTTCGCAATTGCGTCGACCTCGGCGTAAAATTCCGCGCGTTCGTCAGCCGCCGATGTTGGGCTTAGTGGAACGTCAGGCTTCGCCGCTTTAGCGGAATGAACGTCTCGTTCCTGCAAACGACCCACCTTCCCAAAATCATCACGCATGACACCCGCCTGTTGCAATCCGAGGCCCGTCATTCGCATCTGGCTAGTGTCCGGATATCTTACCGATGGCGACGGCGACTCCGACTGTTTATCTGTCGCATCAACGTCCGGTTCGCTGACTAAGAAATCGTTATCGGTGAACGATGTTTTACTGTCAACATCGGTCGCACTCGCCTCGAAGAGGTTGTCAGTCATCGCGCTACTATCGCCATCCGACTCGATCCCACTATCCGACGCATTTCCGACGTCGAGCTGCTTCAACCCAATGGCATCATCGTTGATGCTTGAACGAATTGCGGGCACTGCAGCTGCGGCAGCTTCGGGTAGATGTACGGAAGTGGCCGTGGGCGATTTCGGCAATTCACGTTGCGCCCGTTCCAGGCGATCCATACGAATGTCGTTATGTTTTTTGTTTAGCTTTCCGATCGACTCGAAAGGCGCCGCGACATAGCCCGTCCTTTCGGCTGTGCTTCGCGTGTCCTTCCTCGTGAGGGCGCGTCGAGTCGCGACGGTGTGCACAATCACGGCTATCGGATCGGTCAGATCAATGGGTTCACTTAAGTCGAGATTGCTATAACCTTCGACCGGTCGCACCACGAATCTCGCTTTCTTATCCTGTGGATCGTTGTGGAATGAGTTTTTTTTGTTCTTCCGCTGTTTCTTCGATTTCACCGGCAGGCTCAGCGCCGTATCGTCCTTCACGATGTCCAGGTACCGCTTCGCGCTCCTATGCAGACGCTCGATGACCGCCATCGTACGTTTTTTGTTCTCCTCAAGCCTTGCCCACGTCTCCATTTTGATCTGCGCCCTCTGGGCTGGCGTCAAATGACGATCGGTCCCGGACGGCACCAAGAATTGCCTTACTTCCGCCTCCTTTTGCGCTCGCTCTCCCTCCGATTGTGAAGGCGTGATGCGCCCTTCGGGCGGCTCCGAGCCTTCGTCGGGCTGCTTTAGCCTCAGCGCAGCGGGTGTCTGCATGGTTCCGCTGACAACCCTGTCTGGGGAGGCCGTGATGCCCGCCGTTGCTGGCGTTGCTGGCGTTGCTGGCGTTGCTGGCGTTGCTGGCGTTGCTGGCGCTATTTGCGACGTTTGCGACGTTTGCGACGTTTGCGACGTTTGCGACGTTTGCGACGT
>CAWUJR010000122.1:0-9259 GCA_963922375.1 uncultured Robbsia sp. | reverse complement strand
AGAACACCAACGTCTCCGGATACTCGGCCTTGATGCGTAGGTATTGCTGCATCATCGGCGTATGGCCAGAGAGATCCAGCGGGCGCGGCGCGGTCATCGATAAATCATTTTTCATTCAGCAACTTGGTCAAAACGGGCTTGTGGAGGACGGCAAGCCCTCCATTGTAGGGGATAGCCATCGCGGCACACCGGCGAGATGATGTGCAAAGGCGGTGGAAAAGATCTGGCCTGCCTGGCGATCCGCTGAGCGAGGTCAAACCACCCGGATATGAAAATCGCGAGTGACACGCAACGCACCGGCGGTGTCGGCAAATCGCGTCACGCTGCGCACCCGTAGTTTAGGCTGAGCGCGATCGAAGAGCACGATAGCCATTTCGGTATTCAGATGACGGGACACATACGCGAATCCATCGACGCTTGCCGGATGCCGGTGAATGGCGAGGGACCATTGCTGAGGAATGTCGTAAGGCGTGATCGTTGAAAGCGCGCCATTTCCGCCGAGTGTCAGCAGCGATTTTCCAAACAGGGCGGCAACCTGCAGCGAATCGCCCTCGAAACCAATGACATAGCGCTCAAGTTCGGATGCGGTCAGCGAGAATCCGCCGCCTGCTGCGGTTCGATTCCGAAGTACCGTCTCGGCAAACGCGCCCGCGAGCGACAAGCCGAAGTAGCAAGTCCCGAAGCGTTGGCTTGCTGTGTCAAAGCGAGGGTCATCGAAGCGGTTCGCCTTGCTACGGCCGAAGTAGGGCTCACCTGTGTTGAATCGGGATAGCCGGACCAGTTCCATCGGATCGATGGTGGCAACAGGGAGGATGAGTTCCGAAAAGGTGTCGCTGGGTTCGGCAACGCTCAACGATCGCTCCTTTATTCATGTACGAACGCATCAGCGGCGGCCAGCACATCGGCGAGCCGCCCTTTTTCCAGCGCCTGCAACGGCGTGAGGCCGTCGAGCGGGTCCAGTGCGGTCGTAAAAAAGTGCCATTTGCTCCAGCCTGGAAGCGCACCCAGCTGTTTGGCGGTTTTTTCGAGGGTTTTACGATCGATTTTTCCGCTTGCAAAGAAGGCCGGATAATAAGCTGCCCCCCCCACGTCGACGGAAAACATCCGGCCGCTCGCCATCGCCTTGTTCAGTGCTTGACGGCTGATATCGAGTCCTGCGCACATTTGCGCCGAATCGAGCAAGTGTTTTTGATCGACCAGCGTTTTTCGGGTGGACAATGCTTGTTTATCCAGTGCAACGAGATCGAGCGCGCCGCCCTCCCGTTCATGTGTGCGCTGGGGGCGCGGAAGCGCAACCTCGCGAACGAACTGCCTGGGACGGGCGCTGGCTGGGGACGGTGTGGCAAACGCATCATTCCCGGCGAGCGCTTTCAAGATGTATTCAATCCGCGCCTTGAAAAGGTGGCCGAGCTTCGCGTCCGGCAAGTCGAGCAACGAGCGCACGATTTGCTCGCCCGCCACCGATACCGCCCCTGCGGCGCTCGACAGCACCTGATCCGCAACGACGTCTAGGTCTGCCGTCGGCTTTTGTCGTGCATGAACTGTGCGCATCTCGGCCCCATCCAGCGTGTGTGTCCACTGATAGTCGGATATTTAATTCATCTTGTCAACCATGTCAACCATGTCAACTATCTCGGCATACACAATGCCCCGTTTCGTTACGGACACGCCAGCGCTTCTCGCCGCGATACCTGCCGCTCGATAGCCGCGCCGTGCTGCTGCCACGCGACTTGCAAGATGACGGCGGCTAGAACGCCACGAAAGGCCCAGTGCCACCCGGGGTGGATACGTTCTGAATCGCGGTGAAAACGCTGCGACCATAGAAGAACGGGAGGCCGAAATCAAAGCCGATGCTGGGGGCGGCACTGCCCGCGAGCGCGGGCAGTGCGTTATTGCCGTTATTGTTCGCGGCCAGGATGGTTTCGGCGTTGGCGACATTGAACGACACGCTGGTGGCCGTGGTGTTGACGGTACTGGCGATAGTAGCGGCCAGACTCAGTGTCGAAGTAGGGCAATCGAATCCCGTTTGCGTGGTACACGAGGGGATACTGCTGTCGTAGAAATAGAGGCCATTCGATCCACTATCCAGTACCGAGCTGGCAAGCGTGGAACCGTTGAACGTCGTCGAAAAATAGCCGTTGCTGTCGGTCATGATGATGGTGGCCGAGCCGAGGGCGTTGTTGGACTGGGTGCCGATGCCGAACAGCAATTGCCCGGTTGCCGTCGCGGTGCCGTTCGTCGTCACCGCAGGCAGTTCGAGCACCGTGCCGTTGTTATCCGACGCAAAGAGCGTCACCGGCTGCTGTAATTGAGAGGCGACGGGGACTGGCGTCAACGAGCAAGTGGTCGACGTGCAGGCGTAGTAATGGGCATTCTGTACTGCACTGGCGCACTGACTGCCGCAATCCTGCTGGAATTGCCCGATGCCTAGAATACCGTTCGCTCCCAGCCTCGATACGGTGCCGAGGGAGGTCCCGTACGACGAGCAGTCGCTCGGTACGGCTGGAATCGCGGTGTCGCCCATCAACTGCAGTGCCATCCCGCTCGCGCTTTCTCCGCCAATCGTTAAATCCGCGCTGCGCACTGATCCCCACGTATAACCCGATGCAAATGTTGCGCATTCGGCAAGGGGATCGCTCGAGCCGGACAACGTCTTCGTTGGCAGACTCAACGTGACGGCCGAGGCCATCAGTCGCAGGCCCTCCGAGCCGGTGTCGACCAGAATGTGATCGATGGTTTGGCAACTACTGGAGCCGGGGACGCACACCGTCACGCTCACATACGGGGAATTCGGTACCCGTTGATTATCGAGAGCGGCCTCGACCGTGACGGCGACGGCGTTCGATCCCGAGGTCGTGGTGGTGGTGGTGCTGCTGCTGGAAGATCCGCCACCGCCGCCGCAAGCGGACAATGACAGTGACAATATCGCCAGGAGGGCCAGGACCGTTGCCGGTCGCCAGGAAAGAAAACGCACGATCGGCTTCCTCATGAAAAACTACTGAATGTTCTCGACGCTGAACCCGCTAGGCAGGCTGTCTTTCAGATAGGCGATCCCATGCAGCGCCCGCATCATGCCACCGGATTGGACGACCAGTTCGCCGGTCTGTATCGACAACGGTCCCCGGCCGCGGCTGGTGGCCACCGCACTGGATGCGGCTTCCTTGAAATTCGTGAAGTAGTCGCCGAACAGTTGCTGCAGGTTCGGCATCGCCGGCCCCGACCAAGCTACCGCGAACACTTTGCCATCAGCGTTGAGATATTCATGAATCGTGATGCCTTGCGCCGTGGTGAGGCTGCTGACCGTATAGCCGGTGGTGCTTGAGGTGGTACCGGTGCTCGAGGTCGTGGTAGCGCTCAACGCCTGCGCGCTGGTCGACGACGCCACGGTGCCGTGCATTGCGGTGCGGTCCGTTTCGACCGATGCGCCATTGCCGCCGAGCGTGGCCTGTGCCGACCACGGTAACGCCAACAGGGTGGCGAATCCCAATGACCGAACGATCGACCGGCCATACTGGCCAATGTCGGAAAAACGACGAAGGGAAAGAGTCATGCTTGCGCTCGAAAGGCAGTTAAACCGATTCTATATAAATTGCCTATGTCCCGGGGAAAATTGAGAGCGACAACGTATCCAATCGGACCCACGCAGGAGTGCGCACGGTGAGGGTGACGGAAAGAAGCCCCGTTTTCACGCATACTGCTATCACTGCGTCTCACCTTTCGACATCTAACAAGGATCCGGGCCCATGAATATCCGCCATAAAATGCGTTTTATCTGCCTGAGTCTGGCTATTGCAAGCGTAGGACTCGCCCAGGCCGGCGCAGCGCAGGCCGCGCGGATTCGGGGGGATATCGTGTCGGTCAACGCGGATTCGATGGTCGTGCATCGGAATAGTGGCGATACGGTCACGGTGTCACTGCCCGCGTCGGTGAAGGTCAGTGCCCTCAAGCGTATGACGCTGGCCGATATCAAGCCGGGCAGCTTTATCGGCACAGCCGCCATGACCGGCATGGACGGCAAAATGACGGCAACGGAAGTGCACGTGTTCCCGCCCGCTGCGCGCGGGACCGGGGAAGGTCACCGGCCGTTCGACTTCGGCCCGCAAAGTACGATGACCAACGGAAATGTGGATTCGATGGTGGAGGCCAAGGACGGCAACGTATTGAAACTATCCTACAAGGGTGGCAGCAACGATGTGACGGTGCCCCCGACGGTGCCGGTCGTTGGCTTTATCCCGGCGGACCGTAGCGATCTGCAAGCCGGCAAGAAGGTGATCGTGACGACCGCACCGGGCGGTCCGCAGGCACGCGACCCTGTCACCGCGCAAAATATTCTGGTGGAGAAAGACGGCGTGCCGCCGCCGATGTGATCTGAATAGCGGGCCGACGGTGTCGTCCAAGCAGAAACGCTAGGTGCCTTTCCCAACGGCTTGAAGCAAACAATGCGACAACGAATCGAAATGCTTCAACGCCGCAGGCGTGAGCGATAATTGCTTGCGACGGGCATCCTCTGTATCGGACAAAGTAATCCATCCTTTCGCACGCATCGATTTCAAGCGGCGATGCAACATGGTGGGCGACCCCAACGCACTTTGCGCGATCATGTCGCGTACCGATAGCCGCTGTTTCGCATCGTCCGTCGTCGCGATCAACGCCAGAATGCGTTCCTCCAACGGATCGAGTGCCTGCAGGGTCGGCAGCCCCTTGATCGATTCTGCCAGGCGCAGGAAACGAAGATAAATGTCGGCGGGTCGGCTCAAAATGGTATCTTTTTTAAAAACAAAGGGTAAACGCCGATCGCGGCGTTTATAAACGGATTCTACATCGATGGGTCGTCGTCGCGTATTCGGGGGATCGGTGCTGTTTTCAGGCGCGGTTTTCCTGTTCGCCCTTTATTTGAATCGATTGGCGTTCCCATTGGCCACGTCCGAGGCATTCTCGCAACATTGGATTTATTTTCCAGCGGGTCTGCGCTTGCTGATGACGCTGGTACTGGGAGAAGCGGGCGCGGCGGGCATACTGCTGGCCTCCTGGGCGATGGCATTCGTCGGCTCAGACGCGGCGACGCCGCTGCGTGCATTTTTCAACGCGCCGTTGGCAGCGGGAACCGCGTACATCGTCTATCGCTTCGGCGTGCATTACCTGCACATGGAGCCAGCGCTCCGCGGGCTGACGCCGGGGAAGCTACTGATCCTGGTGTTTGCCAATGCGCTCATCTGCCCACTGTTGATGGGCATGATGCATGTTGGCCTGTATCAATCCGTCGCAGGATTGCCATGCTGCCTGTTGATCCATTTCATCGGCGATCTGGCCGGAACGCTGTCGGTCGTGTATTTGATGAAATGGATCCTGAGCTATGTGCGCTTACCGGCGGCGGACGCAACCTCGGACGATATGGGTGCCAACAAGCGCTGAAACGGCCCCCGGTCGCGGGCGTCGACGGATGATTTCCAGGCGTAAATTGCGCCGCACTGCGTCAATGTGACGCAGTGCGGCTGGGCAGTTGCCGATTTGCGTGGGTCAATCGATATCGACTGATATCGGCGGGCATTGTCGGTTAGCGTCGACGGGCGTCGGCGGGTACGGGGCTTGCAAAGAGGGCCATTATTCCCCTCTCAGGACCATGCCCATGAAACCGTATCTGATATGCCACATGATGTCGTCATTGGACGGTCATAGCCTTAGCGATGGATGGCACATGAAGGGCGCGTCGGACTTGTATGAAACCACGGCGGCAAAGTTCAATGCCGACGGCTGGATCTGCGGCCGCGTGACGATGCAAGAAATTTCGCATTGCGACGACTATCCTCGTGGCCTGGCCAAAGGGCCGATTCCTCGGGTGCCGCATATCGTCGAACGGCATGCGGCACAGTACGCTATCTCGATCGACCCGAAGGGTGCGGTGCCATGGAAGAAAAACACCGCGCTCGATTCTCACGTTGTCGAAGTCCTGAGCGAAGCGGTGTCGGACGATTTCCTTGCCTATCTCCAGTCTGTCGGTGTGTCGTATATCTTCGGTGGCGAGGAAGAACTGGATCTTCAACGGGTGGTGGAGACGCTCCAGGCCGAGTTCAGTGTGAACAAACTGATCGTCGAAGGGGGGGCGCACGTCTGCGGCACTTTCGTCAATGCGGGACTGGTGGATGAGGTCAGTGTGCTGGTTCTGCCCCTGATCGATGGTCGCGGCAATCACCCGGCATCGTTTGAAATTGGCAGCGATGCGTGGCGTAAACCGGCTTATCTGGCGCTCACCGATGTGGAAACCGTGGGCGATGGGGCCGTGTGGTTGCGTTACACAATGTCCAAAGAAGCGAAGGCGCAGGCTTGATACGCCAACTAGCGCAGCGGACGCCACTGACCGGGGCTGACCACGGTCGGGCTACGGCGCGACATGCGCTCGGCGCCTGAGTCATCGACCGGATGGCTTATGGCGCGGCCCTTCGGTCGAGTTCGGGGAGAGTGGGCAGCGCTCAGGCCGTCAGTGCACGGCGATCGAACGCCAGAAATGCTTTGTCGCGCTCGATGACGGCGGGAAGGTGCTCCCGTAGGAAGGCGACCCACGTTCGTGTCTTGGCATCGAGAAATTTTCGAGACGGGTAGAGGGCGTACACATTCATGCTTTGCAATGTATAGGCGGGCAACACGCGGACCAGCGAGCCGTCACGCAGACCGCTGATCGCCGAATAGAGGGGCAGCATGCCGATGCCCATACCCTCTAGAACCGCTGCACGCAGCGACTCCGCGATATTGACTTGTACCGGGCCTTCGATTCGCATCTCCACGGTGCCTTCCGGTCCTTCCATCGTCCAGTCGTGTGCGGGGAACGCGGGCGTGTTCAATGTCAGGCATTCATGCGCGAGCAGATCCGTGGGCAATTGCGGCTCGCCGTGTTGACGTATATAGGCAGGGGACGCACACAGTACGCTGAATGTCGTACCCAGTAAGTGCGAGACGATATCGGCATCGGGAAGCGACGACGCGCCCACGACGGCGACGTCGATACTCCCTTCGAATAGATCCGGGGTTTGCTGCGACAGCGTCAGATCGACCTTTACGTCCGGGAACAGCGCCCGGTATTGACCGATTGCGGGAAGCACATAATGCTGACCAATACTGGCAAAGCTGAAGATGCGCAGCATTCCGCTGGGATGCTCATGCGCATTGCTGGCCTCTTCTTCAGCTTGGTCGATATCGGCGAGAATTTGCCGACAGCGCAAAAGATAGCGCTCCCCCGCTGGCGTCAACGACAGTTTGCGCGTGGAACGCGTCAACAACCGCGTGCGTAAATGGGTTTCCAGCTCGGAGACCGCACGCGAGACGGCACCCGTTGTCGTATTCATCGAAGCGGCGGCAGCGGTGAAGCTGCCCGCTTCGACGACGCGCGTGAGCGCCCGCATACTTTGTAGCGTGTCCATCGAACCTTCGATTCAAGAAAGGACCAGTAAGATTACCGACTCCTTTCCATTCTAACGGGTTCGATGCCGCTACGCCGTAGAAACCGCGTGCCGCAACGCGACCGATCAATGACCCGAGTACAGCGAACGCGTGCTTTGCACCGCCGGACCGCCGGACTGCGAGGTACCGCTCACGGACGTGCCATAGCTGCTCACCGCGACCGGGTGCGCGTCGTTGGCAGCGGTTTGCTCGTTCATCGCTGCGACCCGGGCTTCGGCGGATAGCAATGCGTCCGGATAGTGTGCGTCGGTGTCGCCAGCGTTATAGCCTGCTTTTTGCAACTGAACCAGCTCGGCCTTGACTTGCTCACGCGTGACCGGCGCATTCGACGATTGCGCGAAAGCGACAACCGGTGCTGACAGGACGGAAGCGGTAAGGACTGCGTACAGAATGCTCTTCATGATGGACTGCCTCTATTGGTTGATTCTCTTATCTCGTCTCGCGGATCGCTTGATCCGTGCGAGTGAAGCTAGTGTAAGAAAATAACTATCAAAGATTAAGCCCCATTAGTAGAAGTCATCTTTGTCTGAAGTGTCGCAATCCCGCCACGCCACCTGCGCTTCAGTCAAGCGTTTCGATCAATCCAGCCGTCGGCGCCAGCCATGACAGAAGCGTAATCTGCGCATCGAGACCGGCCGCGGTGGTGCCGGTGGACGTGTTCGACAGGGTGTCATTGGGGGCGACGATACGGGCCAGCGGGCGGTCATCCGGCGGCGTGGAGGCCAGGGCCCGAGCGAACAGCGGATCGAATGCCGCATCGCTCAACACCACGACCGGCACATGAATGCCGTAGAGATCGCTTGCGACAATGGCGCCAATCGCGATAATCAGATCCCGCTCGCGAAGGATGATGCCGGCCGGTCCCGTGCCCAGACGAATCGCCTCGGCGAGCACGCTGCTGCTGGAGCTCGATCCTTTTGCGCGCGGCATCATCAGGATCTGCCCCGCCAGCGACGCACCGCAGTTCGGATGAGCGGACTCGATGATCAGACCGCGCGGCGCATCGTAGCCGCCCCAAAAGCTCAGCGGCTCACTTAACGCCAGCAGCGGTCCGGTTGCGGTTCCGTGGGTGAGGGTCGCGCCGCGCATCGGCGACTCGCTGAGCGTGCTCGGGTTCATCATAGGGCGGTAACGGGGGCAGAAAGCGGTGCATGGAGCAGGTGGATAAGTGCGGTCCCGCGAGGGTGGTCGGACGAAACAGGCTCAGGCATCGAAGCACACGCATCCTTCGATCGCCGAGCGCACGCATTCGCGCAAGCTGCCGAACGCGACGCGTACACCGATGTTGGCGGGCGCATAATGCGCCCATTTCCCGGAGTTCGTCATGATCAATCCGGACATGTCGCGCATCACGGGAGTCAGGTAGGTGCACGTATCCACGACGATGTCGATGCCTCTTTCGGTGAGCAGCCGGTTCGCACCGCTTTCCTCCAACTGCCACAGGATGAAGCGGCTGGTGTTGATATAAAAGTCGCACTGCAACGGCCGCGTATCGGCGCGCAGCAAAGCCAGTAATTGCGCAAACTCGGCCATCGAGAAATGCGGAGTGCCCAATGCGACAGCGGTCAGCGGATCACCCGATCGGCCCGTATTCAGCGATTGCCGTACGGCCAGCAATGCGTCAAGTGACAGCGTGATCACCTCTTCGGGCGCGCGACCTTGCAGTGCTGCAGACAGGGTCGGCGCCTCCGGCGTGATCCCGACCGCATGGAATAATGCCACCGCACCGGAGGACGCGGCCGCCGCCCCCAGGGCTTTCAGCTCGTCTTCCGTCGTATCGACGGGGAGCCCGGTAATGGCCGCCACG
>CAWUJR010000121.1:0-9323 GCA_963922375.1 uncultured Robbsia sp. | reverse complement strand
GCAACTGGCGCCGACGTTCGCGGGTGGGAGCCGTGCCGAACGCGTCCCGATAGCTTTTGCTGAAATGACAGGCGGACTGGAAGCCGCACGCCACCGTGATGTGCATGATCGACATATCCGTCTGTAGCAGCAACTCGCGTGCGCGGCGTAGACGCAGCGTCAGATAGTAGTGCGTCGGCGTCATGCCCAGATGCTCACGGAAGAGTCGCTGCAACTGTCGCTGCGACATGCCGGCGAGCTCTGCCAGCGACTCGCGCGACAGCGGTTCCTCTATATTGTTCTCCATCAACGAGATGACCTCGAACAACGACTTGTTCGCCGATCCGAGGCGCGCCACCAACGGCATGCGCTGCTGGGCGGACGTATCGCGAACATGTTCGACGATGAACTGTTCGGCAATCTGCGTGACCTTCGCAGTGCCCACCCGTGGCACGATCAGGTTCAGCATCATGTCGAGCGGCGCGACGCCGCCGGTGCAGGTGACCCGGTCGCGATCGATGACGAAGAGTTCCTTCAGAAAGCGGGTGTCGGGAAACTCCTCCTTCAACGCAGACAGGTTCTCCCAGTGAATCGCGCAAGCATAGCCCGCCAGCAAGCCGGCACGTGCCAACGCATACGTGCCGGTACACAGGCTACCCAGGACGCAGCCCAATCGTGTGAAGCGGCGCAGTGCGGTCAAATGAAAGGCCGAAGTTTCGCGCTGGACGTCCACGCCGCCGACGACAAAGACGATGTCCGGCGTGCCGATCGACTCCACCGGCGTCGTCTCCACGCAGAGCCCATTACTGGCACTGACCGGACCGCCTTCAGGGCTGACGATCGACCAACGGTACAGGGTCTGACCGGTCAGGTAATTCGCCATCCGCAGCACTTCGATCGCGTTGGTGAACGCGATCATCGTGAAGTTCGGCAATGGCATGAATGCGAAATGCGACAGCGACGCGGTGCGTTCGGGCGACATGGTGAGCATTCCCAGGGGAAGGTTTTTTTCGGCGGCCGGAGTATAGCCCCGTCGTTTTCTAAGAAACGAGGCAACTAATATGCCATTGATCAAAATTAGATAGCAATCGATTCCATGCGGAGCAGATGAAAAACCAGGGAAAACCAGAGGACGGCTTGCCGTTGCATCGGACGCGGAGAGACGGCCCAGGCGTGACGGATCCGTCGACCTCCTTGTTGGTGCGCGCGATGCGCGGCATTGGTGCAGTCGTGCGCATCGGCGCCGAAAGCGTGCCCCGGAGTTGCGCACACTTGTACAAATCGGACGCGCATGTCGGAAAAGGCCAAGAACACGTCTAAATTCGAAAATTGGCGGCTGAATCGTGCATCAAGAATAGACGCATTGGAAGCCGTGAGCGAACGTGTTCCTGCCCATCCGACACGCGCTCGAACGCTTCCGCACGCTTTCACCAGACAACGAGACGTCCCCATGACGAATGCTAACCCTAGCACGCAGCTCAATCACTTCTTCCACGAATCACTGGCTTCGCGCGATCCGGCAGTGCGCGGCACGTTACTGCGCGAATTGGAACGCCAGCAATCGCAAGTGGAGTTGATCGCCTCCGAGAACATCGTGTCTCGCGCGGTGCTGGAGGCGCAGGGCTCTGTTTTCACGAACAAGTATGCCGAAGGTTATCCCGGCAAACGTTACTACGGCGGCTGCGAGTTCGCGGACGAGGTTGAAGCGCTGGCGATCGAGCGGATCAAGCAACTGTTCGGTGCGAAGTTTGCGAACGTGCAGCCGCACTCGGGTGCACAGGCAAACGGGGCGGTGATGCTGGCGCTTGCGAAACCTGGTGACACCGTGTTGGGGATGTCGTTGGACGCGGGCGGTCACTTGACGCACGGTGCGAAGCCGGCGCTGTCGGGCAAATGGTTCAACGCGGTGCAGTACGGCGTGGATCGCGAAACGATGTTGATCGACTATGCGCAGATTCAGGCGCTGGCCGAGCACCATAAGCCAGCGCTGCTGATTGCCGGTTTTTCAGCGTATCCGCGGGCGCTCGACTTTGCGCGCCTACGGCAGATCGCCGACAGCGTGGGTGCAAAGCTGATGGTGGATATGGCGCACATCGCCGGCATCATTGCAGTGGGTCGCCATCAAAACCCGATCGACCATGCGCACGTGGTGACCTCGACCACCCACAAAACGCTACGCGGCCCGCGCGGTGGCTTCATCCTGACAAACGATGAGGACATCGCGAAGAAAATCAATTCGGCGGTGTTTCCCGGACTGCAGGGCGGACCGTTGATGCATGTGATCGCCGGCAAAGCGGTCGCGTTCGGCGAAGCGCTGCAGCCCTCTTTCGCCACCTATATAGACAGTGTGCTCGCCAACGCCCAGACGCTGGGCGAGGTGCTCAAGCAAGGCGGGGTGGATTTGGTGACGGGCGGTACCGACAACCACTTGCTGTTGGTCGATCTGCGACCGAAGGGTCTAAAAGGCAATCAGGTCGAGCAGGCGCTGGAGCGCGCAGGCATCACCTGCAACAAGAATGGCATCCCTTTCGATTCCGAGAAGCCGACGGTGACGTCGGGTGTGCGACTGGGCACACCGGCGGGGACGACGCGCGGTTTTGGCGTCGCAGAATTCCGCGAAGTGGGTCGCCTGATTCTGGAGGTGTTCGATGCGCTGCGTGCCCATCCGGAGGGCGATGCCGCCAGCGAACAGCGCGTACGTCGCGAGATCTTCGCGCTGTGCGAACGGTTCCCGATTTATTGAGCGACGACCTACGCACGCGCGCAGCCACGAACGCGCAAACGCGCACGCGGAAGCGATAGCGCAAACCAGCACGCACATCCACGCACACTCACGCATCGGAGCAAACAATGAGCAGCTTGCACGACAACAGCATCATCATCGATGGCCTGAATATCTCGAAATTCGAAAAGTCGGTGTTCGACGATATGCGCAAAGGCGGTGTCACCGCGGTGAATTGCACCGTGTCCGTGTGGGAGAGCTTCCAGAAGACGGTCGACAACATTGCCGAGATGAAGCAGCAGATTCGCGAATACAGCGACATCCTGATGCCGGTTCGCACGATCGAAGACATCTACACCGCAAAGAAGACCAACAAAACCGGCATCATCTTCGGTTTCCAGAATGCGCATGCGTTCGAGGACAACCTGGGCTATATCGAGGCCTTCAAGGACCTGGGCGTCAACGTCGTTCAGCTTTGCTACAACACGCAGAATCTGGTCGGTACCGGTTGCTACGAGCGCGATGGCGGACTGTCCGGGTTTGGTCGCGAAGTGATTCAAGAGATGAATCGCGTGGGCATCATGGTCGACCTGTCGCACGTGGGTGGCAAAACGTCGTCGGAGGCCATTGCCGCTTCCAGCGCACCGGTCTGCTATTCGCATTGCTGCCCTTCCGGGTTGAAGGAGCATCCGCGCAACAAAACCGACGCGCAACTGAAGGAAATCGCCGATGCCGGCGGTTTCGTCGGCGTGACGATGTTCGCGCCGTTCTTGAAGCGCGGCATCGATGCGACGGTCGAAGACTATCTGGAAGCGATCGAATACGTGGTGGATCTGATTGGTGAGGACCAAGTGGGCATTGGCACCGACTTCACGCAAGGCTACACGACCGATTTCTTCGATTGGATCACGCACGACAAGGGCCGTTATCGTCAACTGACGAGCTTCGGCAAAGTGGTCAATCCGGAAGGGATCCGCACGATCGGCGAGTTCCCGAATCTGACCGCTGCGATGGAGCGTGCCGGCTGGGGCGAATCGCGGATCAAGAAGATCATGGGCGAGAACTGGATCCGCATTTTCGGCAAGGTTTGGAACGTCTAAGGGGCGTCACGTAAAGCGACTGAGCGGGCTTTTGGTTCCCGTCGCTCCGACATCCTCTATTGCCTGACCGCCTTCTCACAAAAAACAGCAAGGAAGCCACGATGCAACCGCAACTCCCCATCGATGTGAATCCGGAAACCGGCGTCTGGACCACGGACGCGTTGCCGATGCTGTACGTTCCGCGTCACTTTTTCACGAACAACCACGTTGCCGTGGAAGAAGCGCTGGGTCGCGAGGCGTATGCAGAGATTTTGTACAAAGCCGGCTACAAATCGGCATATCACTGGTGCGACAAGGAAGCGAAACAACACGGCATTCGCGGCATGGCGGTATTCGAGCATTACTTGAACCGCTTGTCGCAACGCGGGTGGGGACTGTTCACGATCGTCGAATCCGACGCGTCACGCGCGCATGCGCTGGTCCATTTGCACCATTCGTCGTTCGTGCTTGCGCAGCCGGGCAAGGAAGGCAAGCTTTGCTATATGTTCGCCGGCTGGTTTGCCGGTGCGATGGACTGGGTCAACGACACGGTGGACCGTGACGCCGGCGAGAAGGCGGGCCCGCACGCGCGATCCATCGAGACGCAATGCGCGTCCGAAGGTCATGCGCACTGTGTGTTCGTCGTGTCGCCGCTGGCCTGAAGGTCTGGACTTACCCGGTCCGGCCAAACCCGTTAGATAGTGAAGAAATCCGAGGTCGATACGCGATGCGCTACCCCCATCTTTTCAAACCGATGACGTTGAACAAGTTGACTTTGCGCAATCGCATCGTCAGCACCGCACACGCGGAAGTGTATGCGGAGCCCGGCGGCTTGCCGGGCGATCGGTATATTCGCTATTACGAGGAAAAAGCGAAGGGTGGGGTTGGGCTGGCCGTCTGCGGCGGTTCGAGCCCGGTATCGATCGACAGCCCGCAAGGCTGGTGGAAATCCGTGAACCTGTCCACGGACAAGATCATCGATCCGTTGTCGCGGCTGGCCGAAGCGATGCATCGCCACGGTGCGAAGATCATGATCCAGGCCACACATATGGGTCGCCGCTCCGCGTATCACGGCGAACACTGGCCGCACTTGATGACGCCTTCCGGGGTGCGCGAGCCAGTGCATCGCGGTAACGCCAAGATCATCGAGGTCGAAGAGATCCGCCGCATCATCACGGATTTTGCCGCAGCAGCGAAGCGCGTGAAGGATGCCGGCATGGATGGCATCGAGATCTCGGCGGCACACCAGCATTTGATCGACCAGTTCTGGAGTCCGCGTACCAACTTCCGTACCGACGAGTGGGGCGGCTCGCTGACCAACCGTCTGCGCTTCGGCACCGAGGTATTGCAGGCGGTGCGTGAAGCGGTTGGCGCGGATTTCTGCGTCGGTCTGCGGATGTGCGGCGATGAATTCCATGAAGACGGGCTCGATCACGAACAACTGAAGGAAATCGCGCAGGCGATGGCCGAAACCGGCCTGATCGATTACATCGGTGTGATCGGGTCAGGCGCGGATACGCACAACACGCTTGCGAACTGCATGCCGCCGATGGCGCTGCCGCCGGAACCGTTCGTGCATCTGGCTGCGGGGATCAAATCGGTCGTCAAGCTGCCAGTGATGCATGCGCAAAGCATTCGCGATGCCGGGCAGGCGGAACGATTGCTCGAAGCCGGGATGGTGGATCTGGTCGGCATGACGCGTGCGCAGATTGCCGACCCGCATATGGTCATCAAAATCCGCGATGGTCGCGAGGACGAAATCAAGCAATGCGTGGGGGCAAACTACTGCATCGATCGCCAGTACCTGGGCCTCGATGTGCTTTGCGTGCAAAACGCGGCAACCTCCCGCGAAGCGACGATGCCGCATGTGATCGCCAAATCGAGTGGCCCGAAGCGCAAGGTCGTGATCGTGGGAGCCGGTCCAGCAGGACTCGAGGCGGCGCGCGTCGCGAAACTGCGCGGTCATGAGGTCGTGCTGTTCGAAAAGAACGATCAGGTGGGCGGTCAGATCATGCTGGCCGCGAAAGCGCCGCAGCGCGAGCAGATGGCTGGCATCGTGCGCTGGTTCGATATGGAAACCAAGCGATTGGGGGTGGATCGTCGTCTCGGACTAGCCGCCGACGACAAGATGATCATGGCGGAAAAGCCGGACATCATCGTGCTCGCAACGGGTGGATCGGCGTTCAGCGCGCAAGTGCCGGCGTGGGGCGTTGCCGAAGGACTGGCGGTCAGCTCGTGGGACATCCTGTCCGGCAAGGTCGCGCCGGGGCAGAACGTGCTGGTTTATGACGGCGTCAGTACCCATGCGGGTGCCGGTGTTGCCGACTTCGTTTCAAGTCGCGGCGCCACCGTCGAAATCGTCACACCGGATGTGAAGGTGGCGGACGACGTCGGCGGCACGACGTTCCCGATTTTCTATCGACGCTTGTATGCACAGGGCGTGATCCATACGCCCAATTACTGGCTCGACAAGGTGTACGAGGAAGACGGCAAGAAGATCGCGGTACTGCGCAATGAATACACCGAGGAACAGGAAGAGCGGGTGGTGGACCAGGTGATCGTCGAAAACGGCAGCACGCCGAACGACGATCTGTATTGGAAGCTGAAACCCGAGTCGCTGAACCGCGGGCAGGTGGACGTGCACAAGCTGTTTGCATCCGAGGCGCAACCTTCGTTGAGCGAAGATCTGGGCAATGGCAACTTCCTGTTGTTCCGTGTAGGTGACTGCATTTCGATGCATAACATCCACGGTGCGATCTACGACGCGCTGCGTCTTTGCAAGGATTTCTAACGATGCCGCACGTCTTTATGATCACCGCATTGTTGTGGCTGTCGGTGGCGGGGCTTGTCTTTGCGGTACTGAGGCGTGCCGCGTATTGGCGTGAAGGCCGCCCCGGGAGCGTCAGTTTTTCCGGTGCCAGCGGCTTTGGCCAGTTGTTGACAATCCCGAAGCGCTATTTTGTCGATCTGCACCACGTGGTGGCACGTGACCCGTACATCGCGAACACGCATGTCGCGACGGCGGGCGGGGCGATCGCCGCCATGGCGTTGGTGTTCGTCAATTACGGGCTGGCGATCTATTCGCCGTGGCTCGACAAGCTGATTTTCCTGGCCGCCATCGTGATGCTGGTGGGGGCGTTCTTCGTCTGGCGGCGTCGCCATGGCGCGCTGGCGGCCGCAGCCTTTCCGTCCCGATTGTCGCGTGGGCCGTGGAACACGCTGCCGTTGCTGTTGGGGTCGTTTGCGCTCGGCTTGACGTTGTTCATCGTGTTACCGGCCGCAGCGATGTCCGGCGCGTTGGCCGTGCTGGTCGCGTTGCTGATCGCCGCTGGCGCGTACACGATGACGTTCGGTGCCGCGCGTGGCGGTCCGATGAAACACGCGTTGGCCGGTCTGCTGCATCTGGCGTTCCATCCACGGCAGGAACGGTTTTCCGATCGTCCGGTCAGCGAGCATGCAGTGCCCCCAACCGCGTTGAAGGTGCCGGCGCTGGACGCGAAAGAGTACGGGGTCGGTAAGCCGATCGAATTTCGTTGGAACCAGTTGCTGAGCTTCGATGCGTGTGTGCAATGCGGCAAATGCGAGGCGGCCTGCCCGGCCTTTGCTGCCGGTCAGCCGTTGAATCCGAAGAAGCTGGTGCAGGATCTGGTGACCGGTATGGTCGGCGGCACGGACAGTGCGTACGCCGGCAGCCCGACACCGGGGATTGCGCTCGGCAAGCATGCCGGCGCACCGACGAAGCCGCTGATCTCGTCGTTGATCGAAGCGGAAACGCTCTGGTCGTGCACCACCTGCCGCGCCTGCGTACAGGAGTGCCCGATGTTGATCGAGCACGTGGATGCGATCGTCGATATGCGTCGCAATCAGACGCTGGTCGAGGGCATCGTGCCGGGCAAAGGGCCGGAGACGCTTGCGAACCTGCGCGAAGCGGGCAGTGCGAACGGCTATGACATTGGTGCGCGCTACGACTGGGCGGTCGATTTGCAGGTGCAGGTCGCCCAGCCGGGACGCCCGGTCGACGTGTTGTTGATGGCCGGCGAAGGGGCATTCGATATGCGTTACCAGCGCTCGCTGCGCGCATTGGTCAAAGTGATGCAACGCGCGGGTGTGCAGTTCGCGGTGCTCGGCGGCGTGGAAACCGATACCGGCGACACCGCGCGACGGCTGGGCGATGAAGCCACGTTTCAGCAATGCGCGACCACGTTGATCGCGACGCTCGCGCAATACGATTTCAAGCGCATCGTGACGGCGGATCCGCATGTGCTGCACAGCCTGCGCAACGAATACCGGGCGCTGGGAGGTGTCTACCGGGTGCAGCACCACACGGCATTGATCGAAGAACTGGTGGCCGCCGGGAAGATCGCCCCGAAGGCGTCGGCCATCTGGCTGGAAAAGAAGATCACGTATCACGACCCCTGTTATCTGGGTCGTTATAACGGCGAGACCGAAGCGCCGCGCAAGGTGTTGAAGGGCATCGGGATCAAGGTCGTCGAAATGGAGCGCCATGGCATGCGGGGGCGCTGTTGCGGCGGTGGCGGCGGCGCGCCATTGACCGACATCCCCGGCAAGCAGCGGATTCCCGATATTCGAATGGCGGATGCCAGCGCGATAGGGGCAGAGATCGTCGCCGTGGCCTGCCCGAACTGTACGGCCATGCTCGAAGGGGTGGTGGGTGCGCGTCCGGAGGTGATGGATGTGGCGGAACTGGTAGCCGCCGCGCTGGACTAGCCGGCCAGGAAGGTCGGACCGGTAAATCAGAGCGCGCCGACGTTTCGCTGCAGCATCAATGGTCGGGCAGCGCCAGACGAGCGGAAAGCATCCGGCATGGACCGTTGCCTCAATGGAAGGCTGAAGACGCTAAAAACATGACAACTGCGATGAATCACGCGGATACATCCGCCACTCAACCCATGCACGTGACCGCCTCTGCGCACGCGAACGGCCCACTGGCGGGAAAGCCGCCGCGCATCAATCCACGCCGACCGTTTACGGTGACGCCAGCGGGCCTGCGCCGCATCACGCTCGGCGAAAGCTGCAACGGTACCGCGTCGGATACGACGGCCTACCTTGCGAGCGGTGGTCACGGGCACGATGGGCACCGGGCGAAACCGCGTCGGTACGCGGGTGCCGCAGCGGTGCAAAAACGGCCTTTCCTGGTGGCGGCGCATGCAGACCGCGGCGTGCTCGACGACCATGCGCGTCAGTCGCTGGCAGCGGCAGCGCTCCTCGCCGACGCGAACACTGAGGTGCTGCTGCTGGTCTTTGGTGAGTTCACGGATGATGCGGCCGCGTTGGGAGCGGATCGCGTGCTGGTACAGGACCACATCGATCGGCGCTCGTTTGCGCCGGACGCCGCGTTGGACGCGCTGCACGACTGCGTGGCCGCGTATCAACCGTTGCATCTCTTTATGCCGGATAACGCCGGCGGCGATGGCGATCTGGGTCGGCGTTACGCCGCGCAGGCAAGTGCGTCCGTGGCCACGCAGGTCGTGGAAATCGACGCGCGGCACGTGGCAGTGTATGCCGACGGCAAACGCCATTAT
>CAWUJR010000120.1:0-9352 GCA_963922375.1 uncultured Robbsia sp. | reverse complement strand
CCCACCGCAACCGGCGAGACGGGTCCCGCCGGCGCCGCCCGCACACGGGTCGAAGCTTACGTCCAAACGCATCGCCTGCAACCGACGACCCTTCCCGCGATGCAGCAACTCAGCGCGCAAATCGCCGACGACGTAGCCAATTATGGATCGATGGCTGCTGTCCCGGTCGATCGGGTCAATAACGTGCGGAACAATATGTATGTCATGTCCGAAGCAATCCGTTTGATCGACAAGAACGGGCAACCGGCCTTCAGCGGCGCGGATCGCAAGGCAATCAATGCGTACAAGCAGCAGCTCGATCATGCAACAAAGTTCATCCCAACCTGGGTCAAGGTTGCGGTCGCGATCGCGTTGGGTCTCGGCACGATGGTCGGCTGGAAGCGCATCGTCGTCACCGTGGGCGAAAAAATCGGCAAGCAACATCTGACCTATGGGCAGGGGGCGTCCGCCGAGATCGTCGCCATGGCGATGATCGGTGCGGCGGATGCCTACGGTCTGCCGGTGTCCACCACGCATGTGCTCTCGTCGGGCGTCGCCGGTACGATGGTCGCCAGCGGTTCCGGCTTGCAGTGGGGGACGGTACGGAGCCTGGTGATGGCGTGGGTACTGACGCTGCCCGCCTCGATTGGGCTGGCTGCGGTACTATACTGGGCGTTTCACGCGATTTTCTGACCCGCGCGTCCGTCGGCTCGCGGACGTCGCCTCCACCGTCCACGCTGCGATGCCGATGAACACCCTCCCCCGCAAGCCAACGTTATCGTTCAGAGGCATCGCGTTCGGTTTCGTCGAAATGGGCCTGCTGTATGGGGTCAACACCTGGATCTCGCGCCGGTTTCCCCATTGGATCCCGCAGGCGACGGTCAATGGCGCACAACGCGAGATTGCCAGCGCATTGTCGGCGGTGTCGCTCACGACTGCAGTGATCTCGTTCGGGATGCTCGACGCCACGCTCAATGCGTGCAGGCGCCTGGATGCCGAACGTCGGCAGCAAACCTGGCGGCAGATGCGTGGCCCGCTGCTGCGCACCGGCTCGGTGGCGGTGGATATCGCGTCGTTTCTGTGGAGCATCCGAGCCTGCACAAACCTGGACGCCGGCGTGGCGACGGTGATCGCCTCCGTGGCATTCGTGATGTTGCCCCGCCTGCTGATGAAGCGACTCGGGCCGGCGGTACCCCCGAATGCATTCGCCCGCATCGTCGCCATCGCGTCCACCACAGGGCTGATTTGCATTCTGCTATCGATGGCGGTGACGGCTTGACGCGGTCAGCGGCAGCCCGTCAGCGGCACATCGCGCGCAACGTCGACCGCCTCGATCAGCCGGGCTTACGCTCCTGACACAACTGGCGTAGTGTCGTCGCGAATAACCGCTCACCTTCGCGCTGGGGGGCGCCCACTCGCGTGAACATCGCAATGGGTGGGAGCGCCCAGCCGAACGTATAAGGCACGATCGCTACGCCGGCGATACGTACCAATTCCTCGGCAATATCGGCGGGCACCACCGATACCGCTCGTTCGCTGCTGACCAGCATTTCGCCGATCAGCTTCGACGAATAACTCTCGACGATCGGCGTCGGCGGCGAGATGCCGGCTGCCAGGAAAAGCTGCGCAACCTGTTCGCGAATCGGCGTGTGGGGCGGCCCGAGTATCCAGTCCAAATCCGCGAGCTTCGGCCAGTCCAGGGGCTTGCGTCCCAACTGCGCGCCCAGCCGGCGCCCGGCAATCAACCGGGGTGACTGGTGATACAGCACCTCGGACGAGACTTGGCCGAGATCGATCGACGGCAGCGCACGAGCGACGACAATATCCAACGTATGGTCGAGCAACCGCGGCAGCAGCGTATCGCTCGTGCCTTCATGCACGGTGACAGTCAATCTCGCCCCATGATCCGGCCGCGCACGTCGAATCGCGCTTGCCAGCAGTTGTCCGGAGACGAACGGGATGACGCCGAGATGAAGGTGCGCGGCATGACCGGAGGCCACGGCCTCCATCTCGCGCGCCAGATGATCCAGATCGTGGACGACGGTTTGCGCACGCGCCAGCACGATCGCCCCCATCGGCGTGGGCGTCATGCCACGCGGCGAGCGTTCGAAGAGCGGCGTGCCGAACATGCTCTCCAGTTCCGACAACGCATTGGTCACCGCCGGCTGGCTGGTCGCCATCTGTTCGGCCACCCGCGTCAGCGATCCATGCTGCTGAATCTGCAATAGCAGGACGAAGTGGCGCATCTTGAGCCGCGCACTCAGCTTTCGCACCACCTCCCTCGAATCGAACGTCGCCATGAACTACACGTCATTACCAAAAAATGATGGGGCCATACTAAATCAAAATAGCGCCCCGATGTCGGCTACCTAGAATCGGATGCCATCAGTCCCCGGATCCGAGGCACGCCTTTCCGCTGCTTCGATGCGTTGCGCCAGGGCCTCTCACAGATAGCACGATCAAGGCGAAAAACATGAACGAGACAGAAAAGCAAGCCGCATTGGATTATCACGCACTGCCGACGCCCGGCAAGATCTCCGTGGTCGCCAGCAAGCCGCTGGTCACGCAACGCGATCTCGCGCTGGCGTACACGCCTGGCGTTGCCGTAGCCTGCGAAGCCATCGTCGCCGATCCGCTCGAAGCCATGCGCTACACCAGCCGCGGCAATCTCGTCGGCGTGATCACCAACGGCACCGCTGTGCTGGGCTTGGGCAATATAGGTGCGCTGGCGTCCAAGCCGGTGATGGAAGGTAAAGCGGTCCTGTTCAAGAAATTCGCCGGTATCGATGTCTTCGATATCGAAATCAACGAAACGGATCCAGACAAACTGGTTGAGATCATCGCCGGACTGGAGCCCACGTTCGGCGGCATCAATCTCGAAGACATTAAAGCGCCGGAATGCTTTATCGTCGAGAGCAAGCTCCGCGAACGGATGAAGATCCCTGTTTTCCATGATGACCAGCATGGCACCGCCATCACCGTATCGGCCGCCTTCATCAACGGCCTGAAAGTCGTGGGCAAGGATATCTCGAAAGTTAAAGTGGTGACATCGGGTGCGGGCGCCGCTGCGCTGGCCTGTCTGGACCTGATGGTGGATCTGGGACTGCCGCTCGAAAACGTCTGGGCGACCGACATCGAGGGCGTGGTCTACAAGGGCCGCGAGACACTGATGGACCCGCATAAGGCCCGCTTTGCCCAACCTACCGAAGCCCGCAAACTAGCAGAAGTCATCGCCGATGCAGACGTCTTCCTCGGTTTGTCGGTCGGCGGCATTCTGACCGCCGACATGCTCGCAAAGATGGCGCCGCGACCGTTGATTCTGGCGCTAGCGAATCCGACCCCGGAGATCTTTCCGGAAATCGCGCATGCGACGCGCGATGACGTCGTGATGGCAACGGGTCGTTCCGATTTCCCGAATCAGGTCAACAACGTACTGTGCTTTCCGTACATCTTCCGCGGCGCGCTGGACGTGGGCGCGACCACGATCACGCGGGAAATGGAAATTGCCGCGGTGCACGCGATCGCCGGCCTCGCCGAAGAAGAAGCGAACGAAGTGGTCGCCGCGGCCTATGGCACCTATGACCTGTCGTTCGGAGCGAAGTACCTGATTCCGAAACCGTTTGATCCCCGTCTGATCGTGCGCATCGCGCCGGCCGTCGCCAAGGCGGCAATGGCATGCGGCGTCGCCACACGACCGATTTCCGACCTCTCCGCGTATGCGGACCAATTGCAGCAGTTCGTCTATCACTCCGGCGCGTTCATGAAACCGCTATTCGCTGCGGCCAAGCAATTGGTCAGCGGGGGCGGCAAGTCGCGCATCGTCTTCACCGAAGGCGAAGACGAGCGGGTATTGCGTGCGGTACAGGTCATCGTCGACGAGAAGCTCGCGCGCCCGATCCTCGTCGGCCGCCCGGAAGTGCTGCTCGCGCGAATCGAAAAGTTCGGCTTGCGCCTGCGCCTGGGCGAAGACGTGGAAGTCACCAATCCCGAATATGACGAGCGATTCCATCAATACTGGACGACATATTGGGAACTGATGTGCCGTGAAGGCATCACGAAGGAAATGGCGCGCGTGGAAATGCGTCGCCGCCTGACCCTGATCGGCGCCATGATGGTGCGGCTGGGCGATGCCGACGGTATGATTTGCGGCACCGTGGGCGCGTATCACGATCACCTGCGCTTGGTCGATCAAGTCATCGGCAAGAAGCCGGGTGCCAACACCTATGCGGCAATGAACATTCTGCTGCTGGATCAGCGCACGGTTGCGCTGGTCGATACGCACGTCAACGACGATCCGAGTGCTGAAGAAATCGCCGAATTTACAGTGGCCGCCGCGAAAGAAATGGCCTGGTTGAACCTGGCGCCGAAAGTGGCGTTATTGTCGCGGTCGAACTTTGGTTCCGGTAGCTCCGCCTCGGGCACCAAGATGCGCCGCGCGCTGCAGTTGGTCACGCAGCAGGCACCAGACCTGGAAATCGATGGCGAGATGCACGGCGACTGCGCATTGGACGAAGCACTTCGCTCGCGTCTGCTACCCAATTCGCGGTTGAAGGGGTCGGCAAATCTGTTGGTCTGCCCGAACGTGGATTCCGGCAACATCGCGTACAACCTGCTGAAGACCGGCGCGGGCGGCAACGTCGCCGTTGGGCCGTTCCTGCTCGGGGTGAACGCGCCGGTCAACATCCTGACCTCCAGCTCGACCGTGCGACGCATCATCAATATGGCCGCGTTAACCGTCATCGAAGCGAATCGCGACTAGCGCGTCCACTGGATCGCTTTCAATGCCGCGGCCGCTGCGGCAGTGCGGGTTTCGACATTCAATTTGACGAACACCCGCTCCAGATGCTTGTTGACCGTCCGTGACTTCATATCAAGGATATCGCCGATATCCTTGTTGGTCTTACCGCGCGAGAGCCACAGCAAGACTTCGGCCTCGCGGCGCGTCAAAGCAAACTCGTTCGCCAAAGCGCCAATGTCACGGCGGTCTGCATGTTCCTCGAAAAGGATGATCCAGCTGCCGCGCGATGCCGTCCCCATCACCTTGGCAACTAATCTGTCGCCATCGGCGAGAATCTCAGTGAACACGCGCGCTTCGGGTTCCGCGCCCTCTGAGTAGCGGCTCAACCAATCGCCTAGCCGTTGCGGCAACGCCGTTAATATCGGCGGGTCGGACGCGACGGTCGGCATACCTGCGGGCCCGATGGCCGTTGAAACTGCAAGCGGAAAGAAATGCGCCAATTGGGCAGGCGCGAGCGCGCTGTACCAATGCACGTCGCCCTGACGCGTGGCAATAACAGCCGATCGCGAACTCAATTCGAGCACGATATCCGCATGCCGCTGTGTCGCCGCACGCTTGACGTGCGCGCCAATTCGCGCGACCACCTCATCGGGCCGAATCGGCTTTGTCACATAATCGACACCGCCGACGCGAAAACCATTCACCACATGATGCGACTCTGTCAGGGCCGTCATGAAGATGATCGGGATGTGCCGATACAGCGGGTTGGCCTTGATCTTCTCACAGGTCTCGAAGCCATCCATTCCCGGCATGATGGCATCCAGTAGAATCACATCCGGCGTCACTTTCTCCATTCGCTGCAGCGCCGAGGCACCGTCGAGCGCGACCAGGATCAGATAGCCCGCGCTCGCAAGCGTGCTCGACAAAAGCGCCAGGTTATCTGGACGATCATCGACAATCAGTACCACCGGCTGGTCTGCCGGAAGCTCGGCCGGTAACGACACCGATGTCTCAGAAGCCGCATCGACCGCTAACGCAGCGGGCAATCCGGCGCGCTGCTGCCGGCTGGTTGGAACAGCAGCAGCGTCACCCTTTTCTCGCGTATTGTGGATATCAGGCAGCACTTTCGTTCACTCCAGTTTCGCATCGTCCAGCAGACGCTCTAGTTCCGGCAACATGAAACGCCGCGCCAGTGCGAGATACGGTTCAAGCGTATCCGACCATTCGGGCTGAGCGGTTTGCACTTCCTCGAGACAACCGATGAAACCCTGCACATACCCCAGTGCAAGATGCTGGCGGAGTTTCTCGACCAAAGGGCCGGGCAGCCGTTTCGCCGTCGTCACGGCCTGCTGCGCGGGGGCAGATTCCTCCGCGGACTCGGTCAACCACCGGATGCCCAGCAACGACCCGATCTTTTCGAGAAGGAGCGGGAAGTGAATCGGTTTTGCCAGATAGTCGTCGCATCCGGCTAGTCGCCCCTTGTCCCGGTCTCCTGCGAACGCATTGGCCGACAGGATCAAAATGGGCGCGACACTCAGCCGATTCGTCCGCAACAGACGACTCGTTTCAAAACCGTCCATGGCCGGCATGGCAACATCCATCACGATCAGATCCACGTCTTGCGTGGCAAGCGTTTGCAGGGCCTCAGGGCCGCTGCTCGCTTCCAGCAATGTGAAGCCCAGCGGTGACAGCATACGTTCAACGATGCGCCGTTGTTCGGTCTGATCGTCGACCAATAGAATCGTCTTTCGCTCGCCGGCATAGCCCAGCACGAGGCGCGGGGTCGGGGTCGCTGCTTTTTGCGTGCGCCCTTCGGGCAGGAACAACTGCAAATCAAAACGGGTCCCTTTGTCTATTTCGCTTTGGACACCGATCTGGCCCCCCATCATCTCGGTCAGTAGTCGACAGATCGTCAGACCAAGCCCCGTACCGTTATCGTTGCGGCCTGCAGAGCTGCCGCGTTCGAAGGGTAAGAAGATTGTTTCCTGCTGAGCCGGCGCGATCCCATGCCCGGTATCTTCGATCACGAATTTAGCGAGCCCCCACGCATAGCTGACTTGCATGCTGACCCTGCCCGCGGCGGTAAAGCGGACTGCATTACTCAGCAGATTAATCAGGATCTGCCGAACCCGTTTCTCGTCGCCGCGGACGAATCGCGGAATTTGCCCGACCACCTGAATGGCGAATGCAAGCCCTTTGTCCGACGCTTGCGGCAGCATCATTGCATTCAGTTGCGAGACCAGCGCGGGCAAATCGAACTCGGCCACCTCCAACTGCAATTTCCCCGCTTCAATCCGTGCCACGTCGAGCAGACCATCGACCAGCGCGAGCAGATGTTCGCCGCTGCGATAGATGGTGGCTAACGCGTCGCGTTGCGTCGCGTCTCCACGCGCGGTATCACGTAACAACAGTTGCGCATAACCCAGGATACTGTTGAGCGGCGTGCGTAACTCATGGCTCAGACCGGTCACGTAACGGCTTTTTGCGCGGTTTGCCGCATCTGCCTCCGCGCTCGCACGCTGCAATCGTGCATCCGTCATGCCGTGCGCCTCAATTTCCTGCATCAGCAGCAACGTTTGTCGCTTCGACTCCTCTTGGCTGACGGTCCTACTTTCCTTCGCCAACACCAACCACCAGACGCCCACACACCCCACCAGCGACAGGGCAAGAAACGCACGAATGTATCCCCACGACAGGATCTTTGCCGTTTCCACGTTGCTGCTTGCAAGACTCATCGCACTCTGATAATAGGCAAGATAAAGTACAAAACCCAGCAACAGCAAGGTAACCGCGAGCATCGATAAATACACGCTGATGCGCTTCATCTGCGGCGTGGGGCGAAGATGCGGAAACAAGCGCTTCAGCACCGCATTCAACTGTGCTGAAAATCGTGCATCCGGCTTGCACGCATCCCCGCACCGAGAGTCCAATGAACAGCATAACGAACATATGGCCCCCGCATAGGCCGGACATTGCGCCATATCCTCACGCTCGAACGCGTTTTCGCAAATCACACAACGCAGCGTGGCGCCTTTCGTCAGATTGTGGCTGGTTCGTGCAATATAGAACCTGCCACGCGTGACCAAGGCGATCAGCGGCGCACTGACGAAAGCAACCGTCAAAGCAATGAAGGAAGATAGCGCCCGGGCGGTTTCGCCCAGATAACCGCCCTCGGAGATTGCGGCTACCACAGACGCTATCAGCATCGCCCCCACGCCTACCGGGTTCACATCGAACAGATGCGCGCGTTTGAATTCGATATCTCGCGGACTCAAGCCCAGCGGTTTATTAATGACCAAATCGCCCACCAACGCGCCGATCCACGCAATCGCAAAGATAGAGTAAAAAGCGAGTACCTTGCCTATCGCCCCGAAGACACCTAATTCGACCAACATCAGCGCGATCAACACATTGAATACCAGCCATACCACCCGCCCGGGATGGCTATGCGTCAGACGTGCAAAAAAATTCGACCATGCCAGCGAGCCGGCATACGCGTTGGTCACATTGATTTTGACCTGAGATACGATGACGAACAGCGTGGTGGCAGCCAACACCATCTCAGGCGATTTGAATACATAGCGGAATGCGACCAAATACATTTGCGTCGGCTCGGTCGCGTGCGCGGGGTCGATTTCGTTCTGCAGCGCCAGGAAGGTCAAAAAAGCCCCACCCAGCATTTTCAACGCCCCTGGTACGATCCAGCCGGGACCCGCAGAGAGCATGGCGAACCACCAACGCACCCGGTTCCGACGCGTGCGCGGAGGCAGGAACCGCAGGAAATCCACCTGCTCCGCAATTTGAACGATCAACGCGAAAACCACCGTACAGGCTGCGCCGAACGCCACCAGGTCGAACGTGTGCGCGCTGCCTTCCCTGCCGCCGAACGTCGACCAATCGACAAAAAGATGCGGTGCCTGGAACACGATTGCCACATAAGGCGTGACTAGTAGCACAATCCAGAGAGGCTGCGTCCAGCTTTGCAGCCGATTGATCAGCGTGATGCCAAATGCGACGAAGGGAATGATCGCAAGCGAACTGATCAGATAAGCGACATCGAGGCGAATATGGAAATACATCTGCAGCGCGAGCGACATGATGGCCGCTTCCAGCGCGAAAAAAATAAAGGTAAAGCCTGAATAGATCAGCGACGTGACCGTCGAACCGAGATAGCCGAAGCCCGCACCGCGCGTGAGCAGATCCATATCCACACCAGCATTCGCTGCGTAATAACTGATCGGCAAACCGGTCAAGAAAATGAGCGCGGAGACGACGGTGATCGCCATCACCGTATTCAAAAAACCATAGTTCAGTGCCAGCGAACCGCCAATGGCCTCCAGCGCAAGGAAGGAGATTGCGCCCAATGCGGTATTGGCAACGCGTAACTCACTCCATTTCCGAAACGACCTCGGTGTGAAACGCAATGCGTAGTCTTCTAGCGTTTCGTCCGCGACCCAGGCGTTGTAGTCCCGCCGTACCTTGACGATTCGTTGCGTCCCACCGGCGTGGGCTGTCGCGTGAGGGATGTCTTCTTGCACGTCATTCTGCACGCGGCCGTGTACAGCGTCCGGGACGGCATCCGTGGCTGCCTCTGGGAGCACACGCGCAGCGTCCGGCGATGGCGATGGTGCGGCC
>CAWUJR010000119.1:0-9384 GCA_963922375.1 uncultured Robbsia sp. | reverse complement strand
CGATAATTAGCATTATGTAAAATAGAATCGCGGATTCCGCCCCGGTGTCGTGCAGTCAAGGCAGCCTAGGCCCGTGCACATGGATGCTCGACAACACACCAACAAGTCCAATTGACATCACTGGGCGCGGAAACAGCTCTAACTGGCACCATTCGGCTTCTTTGCGGTCAAACAGTCACCACGCCTCCGGTCGTCACGGACGATCCGGCTCAGTCCCCAGCATAAGCAGTTCGCATCGACTGGCAAACTGATCGCACCTTGCCTTCTGCTAAAAACCAGAAGGCGAATCGCCCGCACACAACCATTGAAGGTCGATTTGAAGCAGCACGGATAATCGCCGACATTGCTCCGCGTTCGGCAGCAACACGCCCGCTCGCCATAATCCGACCTGCGGCTCGGAGACGTTTAACCGCCGCGCGACCCACGCTGATCGTCGCTGTGCTCGCTTCAACGTCATGTCGATTCGCTTGGCAAATGCACGACGCCAGCCGGCGCGCTCGGCCGTTTGCGTCAGTCGATGCTCAATCTGAAGATTGGTTTTCATAGATGTATTTCGCCGCCATTTCTTATTTCATAAATGAAAGATAGCAAGCGAAAAAGCATTCTAAAACCAACGAATACTTATTTTCTAATCGTCGTAAGCTTATCGCAATCGCTGCTCAGCGCCTCGATCTGGTCTTTAAAACCAGATACGCGAAATCATGCGCATTGTGCATCTGTTCCGAAGGGGAAATTGAGCGACAAGCGATCGCCGCACCCGGATGTGTAATCACGTTATACGACAGCGACGTGCGTTGGCTCTCGTAAGCCGTGAGTTTGGCACACTCCACCCAGTTTCCATCGACATCGATTTCGAATCGGCAATCCACGACTTTCTCCGTAACGACATCTCAAATGTGTCATTTTGCGTGAGAAAGTAAAACAAATAACACGTTTACGCGCGAATGCCCGGCATCGCGCGCTTAAGGCGCAGTGCCGGGCATTCATTGTGACGCGAGTGTCGCTGTTCTTTAGAACGAGTGACGCAACCCTACCGTGACGGCCAGTTGCGAGTTCGACGACGACGGCGACAACGTATTGATCATCGCGTGCGACAGAACGGAACCAGCCGGCGCGCCGTGCACGTTCTGATAGACACCTTCCAGATACACGTCGGTGCGCTTGCTCAACGCGTAGTCGGTCTGCAACATGCCGGTGTTCCAGTCAGGCGACGAACCGTTGTAAGCGCCTTCGGTGAACGTATATTCACCCGAGATGCTCAGCGCATCCGTCAACTGATACTTGCCGTTCAATTCGAAGTTATCCATCCGCAGCGAACCGTTCAAGGCTCCTGCCGAGGTGTCGTCTGCGCCCAGATAACTGCCGGTGCCAAATGAGAACACGCCGCCGAGATCGTCCATCTGCGTGTGGCTCCATACCAGACCGACGGTCGCCTTACCGAAGGTATAGTTGCCACCCAGCGACCAAATGCGCTGACGCTGCGCCAGGAAGTTGGCGCTGAAATCGCTCGACGGCACCGCACCGGTGGTCGCACCGGCGTTGTCGAATTGCAGATAACCGGCAGCCAGGTTCAACGGGCCCATCGTGTACGACGCCGCGAAGCCATACGACCGGTTGTTCGCAAAGTCGCCGGCCTTGTTGCTGAACGCGTACATCGATTCGAACGTCAGACCGTGATAGAGCGGGCTCGCATATTTCACCATATTGTCGATGACGACCGAATTGGCGGCCAAGTTATCGTTTTCGAACGGATGCGCTGCCATGCTGCCGCCCCAGGTGTTCAGCTCGGCCGTCAACGGACCGACCAAGTCGTTCATCACGTCGAACTGGCGCCCAAATGTCAACGTGCCGTACTGGTCGCTCTGCAGACCAACCCAGGCTTGCGATCCAAATCCGTCGCCAGAGAACGCCTGACTTCCGTTGTTCAGCAAGAAGCCCTGCTCCAACTTGAAGACAGCATGCAGTCCGGCACCCAGGTCCTCAGAGCCTTTCAAGCCAAAGACGGTGTTTTGCGTCGCGCTCGTGGTTTCTTGCCAGCTGTTGTGACCTTGCTGGTTGCTCGAATAAACCAGTCCAGTATCGATCAAGCCGTACAGCGTGACACTGCTCTGTGCGTGCGCCGAGATAACCGATGCTCCGCCCAGTGCGAGCGCGAGTAGAGACTTTTTCATAATGAGGTGAAACTCCGCGATTTGAGTGTGTCGATGAGATTATTTTCTGTGGCGCCTGTCCAAAGACAGCGCTGTGTCGTTCGATCGCTGCGTCGCCGAGATGCCTGCGCGCACGCCGGTCCCTGCCGAAGATGGAAAGAAAGGATCGGTACGCCTACTTGAAAACGTTGCGATTCGCGTGCGGACCCCATCGTTATCCGCCAATTTTCAGGGGGTATATCAGGATCGTTATAGTCATTATTTCGACATGATAGCTGACGTATCAACGGTATAGCGTTGTCTTGTTGCGTAAATAATACACTTTGACCTGATCACGGCGTTGGCTCGATCCGGCCAGGAACGCCCCTTGCAACGTCGTCGCCAAGCGCAGCACAGGGGTTGGCTGCTTTGACGAACCGCAATTGGAGTAAACACATGAGTATTCTGTCGACACTCGGTCTCGCTTCGGACAAGAAAGTCCGTTATGGCATCGTTGGCTTGGGTGATATTTCGCAGGAAGCGATGTTGCCGGGCTTCAAACACACCGGTAACTCGACCATTTCGGCGTTCGTGACCGGTGACCCGGAAAAGGCCCGGAAGCTGGCCGAGCAATATGATGTGACGAACACCTATAGCTATGAGCAATTTCCCGAGATGTTATCCTCGGGCAATGTGGATGCGATCTATCTCGCCACGCCGAACTGGCGTCACGCAGAGTTCGTGATTCCGGCGCTACAGGCGGGGATCCACGTGCTTGTCGAGAAGCCGCTGGAGATCAGCACCGAGAAAGCCGAAGAGATCTTGAAGGTATCGCAGCAATCCAAAGCAAAATTGATGGTTGCATATCGGCTGCACTTCGAACCGGCCACGCTGGCAACGTTAGACCGCATCCGGGCGGGCGATCTGGGCGATGTCACGCTGTTCAGCTCGACCTTTACGCAGATGGTCGATCCGAACAACCATCGCGCCCAAAATGGTATTCACGCCGGACCGCTATTCGATATGGCACCCTACCCCATCAATGCGGCGCGAAGCGTGTTCGGCACGGAGCCTATCGAGGTGGCCTCGGCAGTCGGCTCGCGTCACCCGCAAGCGGGACTGGGCGACTTCGACGATACGGTCGCCGTCACGCTCCGTTTCCCGGACGATCGGCTCGCGCAGTTCGTCGTTTCATACTACGGCAATACACTGGACTCCTATTTCGTCAGCGGTTCCAAGGGGAGCATCCACGTGCAACCGGCATTCATGTACGGCAAACCGCTCGAATACACGGCCACGATCGGTGACGATATCCGCCATAAAGCGTTCGACAACACCGATCACTTCGGTGGCGAATTGCAATACTTTTCGGAATGCGTTCTGCAGGACAAGCACCCGGAACCGGATGCAGAGGAAGGGTTCGCCGATGTACGGATACTGGAAGCGATTGCTCGCGCATTGGAAACGGGTCAACCCCAGAAGCTGACACCGTTCCAACGTCGGCAACACATCGACACCGGTGCGCAATTGAAAACGCTACGCGCGCAGTCAACGCCTACGCTGGTGAATGCGTCCAGTCCGAGTAAGAGCATGGACAAGGCACCGAAGAATTAAACATTGTCGAAGGCGGCCCGGGCGTTGACGGGCTCGGCAGCGCGGCGCTACTTTTTCGCGGCCAGAATGGCTTGGTCGAACGTGCCGCCGTCCGCGAAGTGCGTGCGCTGCGCGTTATCCCAGCTGCCGAATACCTGGTCCACTGTAAACGTCTTGATCGGCGGAAACGTGTCCACGTGTTCCTGCAGCACTTTTGGATCGCGTGGACGCAAGTGGTGCGCGGCAATGATCTCCTGTCCCGCTGGCGAGAATAGGAAATCCAAATAGGCTTTCGCCTGCGGACGGGTCTTGTGCGCATCGACATACTTGTCGACGATGGCCACCGGCGGCTCCGCAAGCAGGCTCGACGACGGATATACGGCTTCGAATTTGTCCCGACCGAACTCCTGTTGAATCAACGCCACTTCGTTTTCGAATGTGACCAGCACATCGCCCAAACCCCGCTGCGCGAAACTCGTGGTGGCACCGCGGCCGCCAGTATCGAGTACCGGGATGTTCTTCAAGATGTCGGTCACGAATTGCTGGGCTTGCGCACTGCTACCGCCGTGTTGTACACGCCATCCCCATGCCGCCAGATAGCTGTATCGGCCATTGCCGGATGTCTTGGGGTTCGGCAGGATGACGCCCACGCCCGGTTTGGCCAGATCGTCCCAGTCTTTGATATGTTTCGGGTTGCCCTTTCGAACCAGAAACACCATCGTCGATGTGTACGGGCTGGAGCCATACGGAAAGGCGGCACGCCAGTTTTTGTTCACCAGACCGCCCTTCTGCACCAGCACATCGATGTCACTGGTTTGATTCATCGTCACCACGTCCGCCTGCAGGCCTTGCAGCACCGCCAATGCCTGTGGACTCGATCCGCCATGAGACTGCCGTACGGTGACGTTTTCGCCTGAGGTTTTTTTCCAGTAAGCACTGAAAGCGGGGTTGATGTCGCGGTACAACTCGCGTGTGACGTCGTAGGACACATTCAACAATGTCGTGTCTGCATGCGCAACATTGGTTGTTACCACGCCTGCTACGGCTGTCAGTGCGATAACGACGCCCAAAACCATGCTTTTCAATGCCATGACGCTCTCTTTACGTTTACATGATGCGGAGGCTGGAGCACGAATTTTGATGATTGTTCTGCTGTTGGTCAACCAGGGGTTTTAGATGACGTTTTCCGTTATTCTGATTTGGACGTATCTGGAATTTCCAGTAAGAATACGCGTTGGCTGTTAGTTGCATTCTATGAACGGGGAGAACCATGCGTCTCCCTTTCCCCTCTATAGACAAGGATCAGCATGGCAAGCGAATCACCGACCGCCATTTTTCTCGCATTGGGTGCCAATGCCCTCATCGCAACGTGCAAGTTTGGCGCCGCCGCTTTCACTGGCTCGGGTTCGATGTTGGCCGAAGCGATCCACTCGCTGGCTGACTGCATCAACCAATTGTTGCTGCTATGGGGTATGCGTCAGGCCCGCGATCCCGTCTCTGAACTGCATCCATTGGGGTCGGGCCGGGTCAGTTACTTCTACTCGATGATTGTCGCCCTGCTGCTCTTCTTCATCGGCGGCGCATTTTCCGTCTATGAAGGTATTCATCGTCTAATACACCGTGAAGCCCTCTCCTACCCTTATGTCGCCATCGCGGTTCTGGTCGTTTCATTGCTTCTCGAGGGCGCGTCGTTGACCGGCGCGATTAAGCAAATCCGCCAGCGTCATGCGACCAAACCTTTATGGCGTTGGTTCCGCGAAACCCGCGAGTCGGAGCTTCTGGTCGTCGCAGGAGAGGATAGCGCGGCCATTGCCGGCCTGACGCTGGCGCTGATCGCTATCGTCGCCGCGACGATCACGGGCAACCCCCTTTATGATGCCTGCGGGTCGATTGCCGTCGGCTTGATATTGATGCTCGTCGCCGCCCTTGTCTTGCGCGAAGTCCAATCGATGATCATCGGCGAATCCGCGGCACCAGAGACGCGTCAAGCCATCCGGCAATTCCTGTCCGAACGCGCGGAAATTGAAAACATCATCAGCCTCATCACCTTGCAATGGGGCGAGCACATCGTTGTCGCCGTACAGGCGGAGTTGGTGGAATACGACAGCGGCCGCGCACAAGTAGAGGCCATCAACGTGATCGAAGCCGACTTACAAAGCGCATTCCCGGCCGCGCGCTGGGTATTTTTCGAGCCCGATTTCAGCCGACGATAGCCCGAGCATCCACCGATCAACCGGTGCGCCCTCTCTGGTTTTACAATTTCCTTTCATCAAACGCTCGCAATTAAGACGTTTCCTATACGACATTTTTGATATGGCCTTTACCCTGGGATGCATCCGATCCTATGGCCATCCCTCATTCATTCGACTAGCGAAACGTTTATGTATGCAAGTGCCCGTGCCCGCTCCCGAGCATGGCGACTCTGGCTTGTCGCCCTCGCGTCCTTCGCTGTTCTTATCATGGGGGATGCGGTCGCGGCTTCTGCGGCGTTGCCTGCAGCATCTCCGGGCGGCGTCCCGTTCGACAGCACGGGCACAGCATCGTTCGGGTTCGATGCCTCTGTATCGCACGTGGATCCACGGGATCGCACTCTGACCGTCGGCGTCTTGAATGGCATGCCGCCGTTGGTCATCGTGGATCCGCACACGCAAAAGATCAGCGGCATTGCGCCGGACTATCTCAGCCTGATCGGCTCCGCCGTCGGTATTCACTGGCGACTTCGGCCGTATGCTTCGCTCGACGTGCTTCAGAACGCACTTGACGCGGGGGACATCGACGCGGCCATCGGCATAGGCGAAGGCGTCGACACCCGCGCCAGCAATGGGGCGCAGAGCGTGCATCGCTCATCGGATCCCGCATCCCCCGGGGCGGCCGATCAACGTGCCCCGCCGGCATCTGCATTGGTAACAGAGGTTGAGACGCGCCCCTATTTCCGCTCGCCCGTGGCGATCATCGCGAAGCGAGACCATACGTTGCGCCCCGGCTTGGTTGACGAATCGATCGTCTATCTCCGTGCGGCGTTCATGCCGGCGACATTGCATCGATGGTTCCCGCACGCACGGCTGCACAGCGTGGACGCGATCGACCAGGCAATACACGACATCACGACGGGACAGGCCAGCGCTTATATCGGGGATCCTGCGGAACTGAACAACCTGTCGATACCGAAAGATCGGCGTGAGCCCCTCCGCGCCGCCCCGTCCTCACCGCTGGAGGTCAAGCGTTTCATGGTCGGAGAAGCCGTCGCGCAAACTCTGCGGATGAGCGCCAAACATGCCGGCTGGTTGCCGTCGCTAAACGCCGCCATAGCGAATATTTCGCCGGACATTCACGGCGTGATTGCACGTCGGTGGGACCGATCCACCTCGTCCCCGTATTTCACGCCACTGCGAGATCCCATTCATCCTCAACGGCTCGCCTTGAGCGCCGAGGAGCGCGAATGGATCACCCGTCACCCTGTGGTGCGCGTCGCGTCGCCCGTCTACGCGGTGCCATTTGCGTTCGAGAACAGCAGCGGCAGGTTCTCCGGTATTTCCGCGTCGCTGTTGGATCTGATGTCGATTCGCACGGGTATTACCTTTGTGCCGGTCTTTGTCTCACCCGCCGAAGCGATGCTCCAAACGGTCGATTCAGGCGACGCTGAGATGGCCGCGTTATCGGCCCGTACGAACAGTGATGAATCGGGCATCATGTACACGCGACCGTTTATGTATAGCGCAGTGGCCATGGTCGCCAAGAACCATGCTTTCGCCGACACCGACGGCAATGCACCGGTCGACATGTGCAGCCTCGCCGGCAAAAAGGTCGTGCTGGTACAGGGACAACATCTCGCCCCCTACGTCACCGATGTGAACCGGTGCACTCGCGCCGGCACCAGCACCAGCAAAGAGCCCGGCCCCACGATTGTCTATAGCCCGAGCGGCATCGACGCGATCGAGCGGGTCGCATCGGGAGACGCAGACGTCGCCGTCCTCTATCACGCGATGGCCAGCTACTTCGTCAGTCAATATTATGCGCGCACCCTTCGGGTCGTCGACATGAGTGGCGTTGTGCCGATGCCCATACAGTATGGCGTCAGCAGCCATCAACCCATTCTGCGCAACATCATCGACAAAGCGCTCGCCGACCTTTCCGTCAACAGCATCGACACGGTCACCGCGCAGTGGAGTCATTTCACCCCGGTCCCCCCAAGCTGGTTACCCCAGCGTGCCCAACTGCAGTGCGCCGGCATTGCCGTTGCGCTGTTGGTCGCGGGCTTCATTGTGTGGAACCTTAGGCTGCGGCTGCGGATCACTTCGCGTCGACGCGCCGAGCAATCGCTCACACAACGCATCGCCTTCCTTCGTCGGTTGATCGATGCCAACCCGAATCCCACCTATGTCAGAGACAGCCGAGGCGTGCTCGTCGACTGCAACCAAGCGTTGCTGGATGCATCCGGTCTGACCATGGAAGACGTCCTCGGCCACACGGTTGAAGACACCCCCGGACTCGATGACGCGAGCAAGCGCAAGATCCTGGATGCGCATCAAGCCATTCGGGCCGGCGAACCGAAATATTTCCGGGCGCTGTCACTTCATCTGAATGGTCGCAACATGGAGGGCTATCACTGGGCGGTGCCGCTCAACGAGTTGTCCCTTGCGGCGGACATGCCCGTAACACCGAATAACAGCCACGGCTGCCACGGTATCCTGGGCGGCTGGGTCGATCTGACGCAACTGAAATTGATGGAGCAAGAGCTGCGTCAAGCAAAAGAGCAAGCCGAATCGGCCAATCGTGCGAAGACCCTGTTCATGGCCACCATCAGTCACGAGATCCGTACACCGATGAACGTCATCATCGGTGTACTCGAACTGCTGAAGGACGCGCAAGGCGAAGACACCGTACGCGGGTTACAGCGCCAGGCCGACCTCGCATTCGGTTCAGCTACCGCATTGATGACGCTGCTCAACGACATCCTGGAATATTCGCGCGCCGAGGTGGATCAGATGCCGCTGCATCCGACGAGCGAATCGCTGCATGCCCACATCCAGGATGTCGTCGATTTCTTTCTGCCCACCGCGATCGCGAAAGGCTTGACCATTGATTGCGACATCGATGACACCATCCCGTCGACGTTGATGTTCGACCCGAACCGGCTGCGGCAGGTGCTGAACAACCTCCTGAGCAACGCCATCAAGTTTACCGATCGGGGCATGATTACATTGCAAGCGCGTCGATGCCCGCCGGCGCAAGACGGCCCCGACAGCGTCAGCGGCGCGGCTCCAGCATCGTCGCATTGTATCGTTGCGCTTTCGGTACATGACACCGGCCCCGGCATTCCGCCCGAGGCACAGTGCGACCTATTTCAGCCGTTCAAGCAGGTATCGAACAAAACCTATTCCCGGTACGGCGGGACAGGAATGGGGTTAGCCATCTGTCAAAGAATCGTCGAAGCCATGAACGGCAGCATCGATCTGCAAAGTAGCGATGGCACCGGCACCACCGTCACGATCACGTTGCCGCTGGCCCTACCCGATGCGTTGCCGCCCGCCCTGCCCGTGGACCGCATTGCGAGGTCCGCTGCGTCGACGCGCTCCACCACATCTGCCACGCCGCTTGGCGCAGCACAACCCTTCGTTCTCCGCTTGCGCCAGAACGCGAGCGTGTTGATCGTGGACGACCG
>CAWUJR010000118.1:0-9434 GCA_963922375.1 uncultured Robbsia sp. | reverse complement strand
GCCGCGGGAAGTGGCGTCCTCGGCCTCCCAAGCCCACCGCCGCGAGCATCGCCTCGGCCTGCGCGTCGATATCCGGCGCGCCATTCAGCAACAATGGCAACGCCACGTTCTGGGACAACGTGAGATGGGGCAGCACGTGGAATGCCTGGAACACAAACCCCAATTTCCGACGACGTAACTTGGTGGCCGCATCGTCGTTCAGCTTGGACATATCGGTCCCGTCGATGAATACCTGTCCGCTATCCGCGCGGTCCAATCCCGCGATCAGATTCAGCAGGGTCGACTTGCCGACGCCGGAGTCGCCCATCACCGCAATGAATTCGCCAGGTACCAGACTGAAATCCAGTTTATCCAGGACGACGCGGGGCGTACCCGCACCTGTCTGTGAATAACGCTTCGACAGTTGACGACAGTCGAGCGCGAGCGGCGATCGATCAGCTTTCCGCGACGGGTCATCGCCGTGGTCAACGGCGCGAGCGTCGAAACCGGTCGCCTGTGCGTGATCGCCGCCGCGCATATCGGGTGTCATAGGCCTTTAGCATAGCGCAGCTTTCCTGCGCAAGCGGTCGGCCCCGGAATGCACTGCTCGATCGAACGACATGGGATCGCCGAGACACAGCACAAACGGCGCATACTAACCATCAGTGGATCGCGACACGAGCATCGATCGATCGGATCACCTCGCAGAGATGCGTTTCCACACTCTTTCGAGGTGGCATATGAATCCGGTTGCTGTGTTCCTGTTTGTTATATTGGCTGCAATGGGGGTGGCGAGTGGTGCGCTGGTGCAGATATACCTCGCTATCCCGTTCTTCATCGTCGCTTTTCTCACATTGACATCGGTCAAGGTCGCCAATGCCTGGGAGAAATTCGTTATCCTGCGTCTCGGAAAGCTGCAAGCGGTGCGCGGTGCCGGATTTTTCATGATCGTCCCATTGCTGGACAACGTCGTTGCCGTCATCGACGAGCGAATTCAGACAACCGCTTTCAATGCCGAGCAGGCGTTGACGCGCGACACGGTCCCGGTGAATGTCGATGCCATCATTTTTTGGCACGTCTTCGATGCGGAAAAAGCCGCGCTCGCCATCACCGATTACCGCCAGTCGATTGATCGGGTAGCGCAAACCACGCTGCGCGAGCTGATCGGATCGTCGATGCTGGCGACGCTGTTGTCGGACCGTTCGCTCGCCGATGCGCATCTGAAAGAGCAAATTGGTACGAAGACCGCCGATTGGGGCGTCGCGGTCGGCTCGGTCGAGATTCGCGATGTGGCCATCCCGGTCGCGTTGCAGGATGCGATGTCGCGTCAGGCACAGGCAGAACGCGAAAAGCAGGCGAGGGTGATCCTGGGTTCGGCGGAGGCCGAAATCGCGTCCAATTTCGTGGAGGCGGCACGTCTCTATGAGCAGCAAGCCGGTGCCCTTCAACTGCGGGCGATGAACATCATCTACGAGACGACGAAAGAGCGGGGAGCGACCATTCTGATGCCGACGTCGATGGTGGACAGCATGAACCCGGCGCTTGCAGCGGCCATTTCTTCGCGTGAACTTTCAATCGTCAAGGAGCCGGCTGAGCGTGCGGTGCGTCAGCCGGCCTAGTCGACGTTATCGAGCAGATCGACGTTTCAGTCGTCGTCCCTCCCCCGCTGCACGCAAATGCGGTTCCGGCCGGTGGCCTTCGCCCGATACAGCGCGCGGTCGGCAGCGCGAACATGGTCCATCGAATGTGCGGCCCAGACCGGTACCGCGCTGTAGACACCGGCGCTCAATGTCACCACGCCGAACGGGCTTTCCTCATGCCGAATCTGCAGGCGCTCCACGCCGAGGCGAAGCCCCTCCGCTACCGCGGCGGCGCTGTTTTCGTCCGTATCCGGTAACAGCACCGCCATCTCTTCCCCGCCATAGCGCGCCAACAGGTCGCCGGGCCGTCCCGGCATGGCGATACGCAATGCGCGACTGACGATACGGAGACATTCGTCTCCTTCTGCGTGCCCGTAGCGATCATTGAATTGTTTAAAAAGATCGATATCGACCATAATCAACGCCAGCGTCGAGCCGCTACGAATGGCACGCGACGTCTCGTTCGTCAGCGCGATATCGAAGTGACGACGATTCGCCAATTGGGTCAATTCGTCCTGCATCGCGATGCGCTCCAGCGTTTGATTGGCGCGCGTCAATGCATCACGTGTCGACAAGAGTTCGGCTTGCACGCGCGCGCGCCGAGCAATCTGCTGAATCAGGCCGAAGCCGAAGAAGCTGACGATCGCCACCAGAAACACCACGCCGGTCGTGCGCATGATGGTCTCGCGTTGCCAACTCGCCAGACGTTCATCTTTGGAGAGGGCCACGGCAACGAATACAGGAAAATCTTCTAATTTACGGACACTATTCAGGCGGTTGACGCCGTCCTGCGAGGACGGGGTAAAAAACGATGCCTCCGGCCCCTGAGATTGGTAGGTCCGCAGCAGACTGGTACCGGTCATGTTTTTATTGACGAAGACATCGCTGAACGGCCGCCTGACCAGCATGACGCCGCGGTCCAGAATCATCGCGATCGCACCGGATTTGCCAATATCCAGGCTATCGTAGAACCGGCTGAAGTAGTCTGCATCGATGGTTGCCAGCACCACTCCGACGAAACGTCCACTCGGATCGCTGATCCGCCGGGAAACCGGCACGATCCATTTTCCGGACGATCGACTTTTCACCATCATGCCGATGTGCGGCCCTGGATCGGCATGCGATTGATGGTAAATGAAGTATTCCCGATCGGAATTGTTTTGATCGGAAGGGATGTGGGGCAGTGAACTCGCGATCCAATTGCCGCGGCGATCATAGACGAACAGGCCGCTCAGTTCCGGCAATTCTGCCCGGCGCAACCGCAGCACACGATCCAGGCGAACGAGCGCTTTCGGGCCCACACCGTCGTATTGGACGCGCTCGACAATGCCTACAATCACCGCGTCGGCCATGCTGAGGGTTTGATCCCCGTGTTCCGCCGCTGCTTTCGCAAGGTTCGAGCTGTCCCGCTCCATCGCGTAGATTTGCTCGGTGCGAGCGCCCCAGCTTTGCCAGCCGTCCATCGCGACCAGGAACACACAGACGGCGACGGTGAACACAACAGCACGTGCTGTGACAGACATTCCTTTCAATCGCCGAGCTCCGTGAAGTCCGATACGGACTACACGTTATAGTACTTCAACGCGGGGATCAGAATGACACTCCGCTGCGAACGCAAGCAGGATGCGGGATAACGGCAGCGGGGCCTCCATCGGCATTAAGTGGCCGGCAGCGGGGACGGTGACAATGCTTCCGTGGCGCAAGTGCGGCAGCGTTAATTTCCGCTGCGCCTCGGCTGGCGGGACACTTCGGTCCAGCTCGCCGCATACCACCAGTGCAGGGCACTCGATGGCGTCCACCCGAGCAGACCAGTCTTCGAGCATGCCCGTACGGGCCCACGAATGAAACGCGTCGGTGTTCGACGCAATGACATCGGCGATCGCCACTTCGCGGATCGCATCGGGAAGCCGCCGACCCGACGCGCCGTCCACGAACACCTCGGCCTGGTCGCGGCGATTCGCGAACGCCAGTTGCGTGTCGCGCTCCGAATCCGACATCGGCTGCGGCGACAATGGTGAAGCGCCCACCAGGATCAGGCTATGCAAGAAAGCGGGTCGGCGCGCGGCCAACACCATCGCTACTTTGCACGTCATCGAGTGGCCCACCAGTATGACGCGCGTCAGTCCAAGTTCGGCAATGCGAGCCTCGAAATAATCGGCCATTTCCGCCACGCTCCAGCCGCGCACGGTCGCCGCATCGCCATAGCCGGGCGTATCGATCGCCACGCAGTGATGGTCACGATCGATCAGGGGACGGGTCGGAAACCACGTGCGGTGTGAGCCGCCCATGTAATGCAGCAGGACGAAGGTCGGGTTGTCCTGTCGTTTTCGCGCAGGTGCTGCCATCGGTCGCCTCCCACTATGTAAATGACGTGGCCCGTGCAGTTTCTGTTCCCGTCGTCCCCCCGATGGGCGATCTTTTTACGCTTATTGGCGCTCGCTGAATGGTGTATCGGCGGCCGGAGCGGAAAAAAGTGCCTTCTAACCAGTGACTTGGCGCGCCCTACGTCTGTCGCGATCAGCGTGACCAACTGCCGCATGTCGGCGCAAAGCTTGCTGTTACCATACGCGGATTTTCTGCATTCACGCGCGCGGAACCCGAATTCGCTGACTGACGCCAGCGCTGCAGCCGACACGGCGCTCGCGTGCATCCAACTAACATCGACGCTGCTTGCGTCATCGTCCGCTCCCCGTACTTCGCCGCCTGTCTGCCAAGTGGCGTTCGCGCTCGATCCGCTCCCTTTTTGAAGCCCAGCAACATGAATATTCTGCGTCGCCTTTCCGTTCGCCAAAAGCTGATTTTTGCGATGGGAATGTGCATTCTCATCTTCGTCGTAATTTCGACGTCATTGAGCGTCTTGTTGACAGGCAATGAGCTCCGGCAACGCGCCGAAACGCAGGATCTGCCCACCGCGGTGGGCGAGATCCGCAACGACATCCTGCGACAGATCGAAGCGCCGCTCGCGCGCACCCAAGGGATGGCGGCCAACACCTTCTTGCTGGCCTGGGAAGAGAAGGGATTGCCTCAGGCGGGGCTGGATGACTGGAAGCGTTACGCACACGATCTCAAGACGGACGCGAATGCGGCGTCGATTTCATGGGTGTCCGAAGCCACAGGCGAGTACCTGGATGAGACGGGCGTTTTGCGCAAAGTATCGAAGGACGACCCTGCCGATAGCTGGTTCTATGATTTCCTGGCCAGCAAGCGGTCGGTTCAGCTCGACCTGGATAAAGAAAAGTCCTCCTCCGTCTACAACCTTTTCATCAATGCCCGCTTCGATGCGAACGGCAAGACTGGCGTGGCCTCGCTCGGGCTGTCGGTCAACGATCTGGCGGAGTCCATTCGCAACGACAAAATCGGCAAGCATGGTTTTATTTATCTGGTCCGTCCAGATGGTGCGTATGTGATCCACCGAGATCCGGCGTTGGCCGATGGGCAGCATTTCATGAAGGATGCGCCCGGCTTTACGCCCGCATTGATGACAACGTTGCTTGCGGCGAAGCAATTTGCCTATGGCACGTATGACGCCAACGATGGAACGCGTATCGTCGCGTCGTCGTTCATTCCCGAGCTCAATTTGTATTTGGTCGCCGAGGTTCCTGAAGCCGAAGTGCTGGGCAAGACGGAGCAGACCGCGACCATCTCCGCGTTGATGGCCGCCTTGTTTGGCGGCGGCGCCGGCATGCTCATCATCGCGCTGATCAGCGGCAAAATTGCCGGTCCGCTGGTCCGGGCTGCGGCGATGCTTCGAGAGATCGCCGAGGGACACGGGGATTTGACGCGTCGTATGGCAGTGGAAACCGATGACGAAGTGGGTGCGTTGGCCAAATCGTTCAATCAGTTCATTGCCTCGCTCAATCGCATCATCAGCGACGTCCGGGCCAGTGCGGTTACCATTGCGTCCGCGTCGCAGCAGATTGCTGCCGGCAATATGGATTTGGCCGCCCGCACCGAGACCCAGGCCGCAGGATTGGAGGAGACGGCTGCGGCGATGGAGGAGCTGACGACCACCGTACAGCAGAATGCCGCGAACGCGAACGAGGCCAATTCGCTCGTCGTCACAGCGGCGGGCCAAGCGCAGCGCGGCGGCCAGGTGGTCAGCGATGTCGTGCATACAATGGAACGGATCACTGCATCGTCCCGCAAGGTCGTGGACATCATCGCCGTGATCGATGGCATAGCGTTTCAGACCAACATCCTTGCGCTGAATGCGGCGGTGGAGGCTGCGCGTGCCGGGGAGGCTGGCAAGGGCTTTGCCGTGGTCGCGTCCGAAGTGCGCACATTGGCGCACCGGAGCGCCAGCGCTGCCAAGGAAATCAAGGCATTGATCGATCGTTCCGCCGACAGCGTCAACACGGGAAGCCAGCAGGTCGCGACCGCACAGCAAACGATGGCCGGCATCGTCGAATCTGTGCAACGCGTGGCGGCCATCATGCGGCAGATCGCCAGCGCCAGCGTCGAGCAAAGCCACGGCATCGGGCAGGTCAATCAAGCCATTGCACAGATAGACGACACGACGCAACGCAATGCCGCACAGGTGGAAGAAGCGGCAGCCGCCGCGAAGTCGATGGAGGAACAGGCAGCTGCGTTGACCGCGATCATCGGGATGTTCAAGGTGGACGAGCGCGGTCGGACCTGACGGGCGCTTGTGTTGCAACGCGCGCCGAGGTCCATCGGCGCGCTGGCAAATCAGGCACTGCATTGATGCTTTGCGGACATACCAACGGCAGACCGGATTGGGCGCAGGCCGAGCTGGAGGATCGAGAGGTGAGCGGCGCCTTCCACGCGCTTCGCTTTTACTAGCAAGGCAGGCGGTGACGTCGTCATCTCGACGACGAGGCTCGAACTACTCGCTGCATGTGTTGCGCTCGTCGCGCACCCCGACGATGACCGGTTTCGCCGTCTCATCGGTACCCACGTCAGATGCCCGCTGTTCGGCATGGCTGTGCCGGTGCTATCCGATGCGCTCGCCGATCCTCGCAACGGTACCGGCCTTGCGATGGTCTGCACATTTGGCGATCTTACCGATGTTATCTGGTGGCGGACGCTGGCTTTGCCGACAACCGCAATCATCGGCGGAGACGGGAGGTTGCAGCAGGACTGCCCGGACTGGATCGTGCGGGCGTCAGGCCAGACGTTGTATCGGCGGATCGCCGGGTGTACATTCACCGATGCGCGTCGGCAAGTGGTGGAAGCGCTTACGGCGACTGGCGATTTGCTCGGCTCCCTCTGTCCGACTCGCCACGCGGTGAAGTTCTTCGAAAAAGGCGAGCGACCGCTCGAGATCGTCGCGACGCGCCAATTACGGCGTGCGACATCCGATATTTGCGAGGCTGGCCAAGTGTGGCAGCTAGAAACGGTCGTGTCCGACACATTCCATGTTGGCGTGACCCTAGCCTAGCCATCGGACTGGATGCCCGGCCCTTGCGTCCCCGATCGCTTCCCTTTTGCTTGGAGCGCACATCATGCTCGTGTGTGGCATCCCGATACGCCGTCATCCGCACGCGAACAGCACCGGTCGTGGCATCTATTCGGAAGGCGTGAGCGCGATCCAATCGCGGGGCCTACGTCGAACTTTCAGTGAGTCGCTTCGCCACACCGTCGGCGGGATCGCTTGATGTCTCAGAGGAACCTTTGGGGCATCCGGGATTACGTGTTTTTGCTTTCGGCACAGTCCGCGTCTACGCTGGTCGGCGCGGGTATGAACGTGATCTTCCCGCTGCTGATCCTGAAATTCATTGGCTCGCTGGCCGACGCTGGGATGGTCGGTATGTTGCGGTCCGCGCCTTACCTCTTCCTAAGCCTGCCATTAGGAGCGCTCGTCGATCGATGGAATCGCAAAAGCATCATGATGGTGTGTCAGACCGGGCGATACCTCTGCTTCTTCGGTCTTGCTCTGAGCGCGCATTATGGTGTCGTTCATCAGTGGCAAATTAACGTCGTCTGCCTAATGGACGGCATCCTGTTTGTGTTTTTCAATATTGCTGAAGCGGCCGCTCTGTCGAGCGTCGTGCCCCGCGCACTCCTGCCGCACGCATCCAGCCTGAACGAGGCCGGCTCCGGGACCGCGATGATCCTCGGGCCATCTGCCGCCACATGGGTCTATGAAGTGTGGGGGATGAGCGGGGCGCTGTTTGCCGGCGCGTTGTGCTACTTTCTCTCGTTCATCCTGCTCAAACGCGTCAAGACCGAACTGAATGTCGTGCGTCTGGCAGTACGCCATTCTCTGGTCGGCGAAATGTTGGAGGGCATTCGATGGCTATCGGGCGCCCGTCTCATTCTTCTGCTTGCCTGCATGATGGGTGGCTTGAATTTGATCAATGCTGCCATGCCGCTACTGGCGATCACGCTCGGGCAACGATTGGGTGCCAGCGATACATCGATTGGTGCGATAGTGGCGTGCGGAGGCATCGGCAGCGTGCTTGGATCGCTTTGCGGTACGCGCTGGTTGCGCCTGCACGGGTTGGGTCGGGGCGTGGTGCTGGCCGTCTGGCTCCATGCATTCGCCGTGGGCGCATTGTTCGCCGCGACACGGGTGCCGATACTGAGCTTGGTCTATGGGCTGGTGGTCGGTTTCTATTCGGTCTACGCGGTGATGCAGTTCGCTTATCGTGTGCGGTCCGTGCCGGAACAGCTTCAGGGCCGGGTCAATAGTGTATGTCGATTGATCGCTTTTTCTTTGTATCCGCTCGGTTCGGCGCTCGCGGGCATCCTATCCCAGTATGGGGGCATACATGTTTCATTAACCTTTTTTACAGCAGTGGCGGTTTTGCTGGCGTGTATTCTCTCGTTCAGTCGGGCCATCGCGCCCGTGTGGGACGAGGGTGCTGTTCGGGACGACCCACGCAAGTAACGCGGCGCGTTCGATCGATCACGAATCGTTGTCTGGCACGCGACGCCCTTGGGTGTCGCCATTCCTATTCCCCGGACCGAAAGGACGTTCAAGGAATACAGTAAAGCACACCCTTTATGGCATCATCACAGGGATCGATTCAAATTTTTCTGAAACAAACTGCGTCGCTCCGTGCTTTATGTAACCGTACGCCCCGCGCTCAAGGGTGAAACGTCTCGTCGACCTGTTTTAGCAAGCTCGCACCGCTATCCACGGTATTCGGTTCGTATTGGATCGTTCGCCAGTTGAACTCGGCTGCCGCATCGAGATTGCGCTTGCTATCGTCGACGAGCATGACATCGCTGCCGTCTGCGGCTAGGCGTTGCTGAACGAGCGCGTAAAGCGCCGCAGAAGGCTTCGTGATCCCGATTTCGCCTGACAGGAAGATGTCTGTAGCATCCAACACGGTGCCATGAGCAGTGAGCATCGATCGCATCTGCGATGGATTATTGCTCAGAACACCCAGTCGATACGTCTGAGCGAGCGTCGGCAACGTCTCCCATACCGCTGGATTCGGCGAGAAGACCGAAAACCATATTCGCCAGCATTCTTCCGATCGCATCTGACGATCCGCCAAGCCGCTCATAAAAACGACAAGATCGTGGTCATGCGCTTGCCCGGCATCTAGTCGCGCGATGATATCGGATTCCTGGATCTGCTGCGCAATGACGCTTTCGGGCAGGCCGGTCGTGCCGCTCAGCGCTGCCAGCCGCGTTGCGGGGTCAAAATGGAAAAGCACATTTCCCAGATCAAGCAAGACGATTTTCTTTCGCATAGCATGGCAGCGTCGACGACATAGCGCGATCATGACATGATCGCTTGCCGTCTAACAAGCCGTCCCGTCGGGGGCCGCAAGACGCCGCCCGGGGCAGTCGATCTTAATGTCATCCATTGGAGTGAAGTCATGCCTACCCATACCCGTA
>CAWUJR010000117.1:0-9459 GCA_963922375.1 uncultured Robbsia sp. | reverse complement strand
GGCCGCCATGTTGGCGGCTTTCGACGGTGCGACCGGTACACTGGCCGAACGTTTGATGCGAGCATTACTGGCGGGGCAAACAGCGGGCGGTGAAGAAGGTCCAGTGCATTCCGCCGGCTTACTCGTGTACGGCGAACTGGATTGGCCGATCGTCGACCTGCGCCTGGACTGGGTAGAGCACGATCCGGTGCAAGCGCTCTACACCGCCTGGAAGGTCTATGAGCCGCAACTGTCCGCGTACATCACACGCGCGCGCGATCCGCGGGCGGCGCCGAGCTTCGGGGTACCCGGCAATCTCTGATTAATCCCACAGGCAGCGGCGCTTTGTGCGAAGATGATTGTCGCCTATGCCTGCCTACGTACCGCCCATGCTGAATCGGATTTCCCTGCGTCAAATGGAGTACTTTCTGGCGGCTGCCAAGTACGGCAGCATCGCCATCGCCTCCAGCCACATTCACATTTCCGCGCCGTCGATCTCCGCTGCCATCACGCACATGGAAACGGAGTTGGGCGTGCAGCTCTTCATTCGACATCCCTCCAAAGGCATGACCCTGACGCCCGTGGGCAACCAGGTCATGATCGAATGCGAACAACTTCTGGAACGAGCATCGAAGTTGTACGATATCGCGGCGGATTCAAGCGACGCGATACAGGGAACGCTGCGCGTCGGCTGCTTTCAGTCACTCACACCGATGATCGCACCCGAGGTCATTTTCGGCTTCAAGCGGGCATTCAACAAAATCGATTTGCAATTGGTCGAGGGCGATCAACACGAATTGATGACGAAGTTGCACAACGCAGAGATCGACATCGCGATTACTTACGACCTGCAGTTGAGTGAGGACGTTCAATTCGAGGTGCTGTGCCAGCTTCCGCCGCACGCGATCGTCAGCGAGCTTCACCCCCTTGCGCAGCAATCGGCGGTGACGCTCGGGGAATTGGTGTCGGAGCCGATGGTGATGCTGGATATCCCGATGAGCCGGGATTATTTTCAGTCGCTGTTTGCCACGGACGGCATCGAACCGCATATCGTCGCGCGCTCGCGATCGGAGGATGTGGTTCGATCGTTGGTCGCCAACGGCATCGGCTATGCGCTGTTCAACGTCCGGCCGAAGTCGAACCAATCGGTGGATGGCAAGCGCTTCACGCGCTTGCGTCTGGCAGGCAAACATCGTCCAATGTTGCTCGGTCTGGCGACCTACGCCCCGGTCAAACAGCCACGCTTGGCCCAAGTCTTCATGCAACGGTGCCGCGCCTACATCTCTGACCACTACATTCCGGGCATGAGCGCGGCCAGCTATTTCGACCCGCACATCAGTGTGGCGCCGGCGGCACCGTCGGACTAGGCGGTTTGCGGCAACGTCACCGCCCATACCCTTCCGCTATGGCCGCGGCTTCGCTGTAGAGCCGCATCGCGGTTGCGTGGGAAAGGGATTCCCGTTGCCCAGCGGCGAGCGCAAAGGTCTGTCTGCTCGCGGTCCCTTCCAGGACTTCAGCGACGCCCAACAAATAGCCAAGTTCGCCGGTGCGATGCAGGATCGCATCGCGAACGTCTGCGCGCACAGGCAGTTGCTCGATCAACGCTTCACTGGTCTGATGGGTGATCACGTGCATCAGCGAGAACATGCCGGTTTGGAAGGCCGAATCGGCAAGCGACTGATCATCCGGATGCAGTTTAACGACGGCAAGTTCCATGAAATTTGCACGCGTCGCCACCATTTGAACGAGCGCATTGTCCTGAAGCGAAACCGCATTGTCCGACGCGTACAAGAGAAGATGCGTCCAGCGCGAGAGTCGACGCACGCCCACACGCATGATGGCTTCCCGGATCGACGCGGGCGTACGGCTTCCGACAAGCCCGCTGGAATGGGCCAACTTCATCAGTTGTATCAACACCGGCGGATTTGCCTTGATACTGGACTCCAGCTCGGACACCGACGCATTACCTGCCAGTGTATTGAGCAGGAGCAGCAACGGCCCGCGCGATGCAGGAATCTTTTTCTGACTGAGCAACTCGGGGCGGGCGAAAAAGTAGCCCTGGAACAAATCGAAACCGAGCCGTTTTACCAGTGCATATTCGTCACGTGTCTCGACCTTTTCGGCCAGCGCCAGCGCCCCGCCATGGTGGATCGCCTGAACCATCTTCGGCAAATCCTTCACACTGGTCAATGGCAGGTCGATTTTGACAATATTTGCCATGCTCAATAAGAGCGGCGTGAGCTTCGCGGGACTATCGATATCGTCGAAGGCAATCGTGTAACCCTGCGCCCTCAATCGAATGCAATGCTTCTGCAACGACGCGTCGACCTTCACCGTTTCGAGAATCTCGAGCACAAATTTGCGTGGCGACAGGATCTCCAGCAGATCGGTGTCGAACGACGCACTGCCGACGTTGACGAAGCCCCGGTGTGCACCCAATACCTTCGTGAGGCCGAACTCATTGATCGTGTTCAGGATCACCTGTTCCGTCGCATCGTGGTCATCGACAATGGGGCTACCGTCCGGCGAACGATACAGCAATTCGAATCCCGCCAAGCGTTCGTCCCGATCGAGGATCGGTTGCCGCGCCATCAGCGCCGTGTTCAGCGCCGCAGTCGCGTCAAGGGGCCTGTTCGACATGTCCTTTTACCTTTTCCTGCGAGAAGTCCGATCACGCTGCACCGCCCACTACCGGTTCCATCGCCGCCGGTGGTGCAGCTTTGCAACATCCGTTCCTCGTACGGCGTATCTTGGCCTGTGACGGGTGCCGCACATCGCCGCATGTCCGGGTCCAGTACTATCGTGCTATTTAGAGGCACAGCTCGAATCTTACCGAACCATTTCTCTTGTACGCTATTACGGCCGTCGATTCGAAAAGTTTAGGGTGATTTTCGTTTCCGCTTCACCGTGCACTGAACGCCGCGCCTTCATCATGACGGGGTGCGATGCAATCCGATCCGTTCAGCGCCTTCGTCATGCGACTAGAGCAAGAATGAATAAAACGTCTTCACCCAGCAAGGCGAATGTGATGCAGGCGACCTCTTTTGATCGTTGCTTCGGCTGGCTTCACAGCGGCACAGGCGATAGCGTCATCGTCTTTTGCAATGCGTATGGCCATGAGGCGCTTTTGTCTCATCGCGGCATCAGGAAGCTAGCGGAGCAACTTCATGCGCGTCGCCTATCAGTGCTTCGGTTTGACTATGTCGGCACTGGCGATTCGGCAGGCAGCGAGGAGGACGGCGAACAGACGGAACAATGGCTAAGCAGCATCGAACAGGCCATTTGGCATATTCGAGAAGCGCTCGGGCTACGCAAAATCATTCTTTGCGGTCTACGGCTGGGCGCGATGCTGGCGGCGCTGGCCGCCGAACGCTTGCAAGATCGCGCACCGGTAGATGGACTGATCCTGATGTCACCGGTGGCTTCAGGCAAGGATTACCTGCGCGAATTGAAGCTCATCCAGCGCCGATGGCGTAACACGCCGGGAAACATGCCGGACACGCCCGAAGGGTTGGTGGCCGGCACGGTAGAGACCTTCGGCTTTCGACTGAATGCGTTGAGCGTGGCGCAGCTTGAAATGCTGGATCTCGCGGGAGACACGCGCAAGCCCGCTGCTATCCCTGTCCTATTATTCGATGCCGACGCGCATCCATCCCCTAAGCTGGCGGCCGCGATAAATGCGTACCGCAAGGTGGGAAGCGATGTGCAACGCGTCGACTTTGCGGACGAAACGGCCTACCTCGGCGACCGGGTCAGCGCCGCCGTTCCAAAGGAATCGTTAGAGGCGATCTGTCATTGGATAGACGTTTATTTCGGCATGCCGCCTCCCGATGCCCACGCAATGTCCGTGCTCCCCAACGTACCGATGCAAGCGATTGACGGCGGAGGAACGATGACCCTCCTAGGCGCAGACAGCGCGATCACGCCGATCGAAATTCGAGACGAAACGTATGTCGAGGTGCCGGTCCTGCTCAACAACGGGCGCGTGTTCGGCATTTACTGCCGACCGATCGGCGTCGACGAGGCGCAAACGGCCGTTCTGTTTCCCAACACCGGTGGAAATCATCACATCGGCGATGCGCGCATCTGGGTCATCCAGGCACGACACCTCGCTCGGCGCGGCGTCGCGTCATTGCGGATGGACATCACCGGCCTGGGCGACAGTGCCGATGATGTCGATCGCTCCACCGCCGCAGGTCTGCATTCTGCCAGCGCCTGGGAAGACGCCAGCGCAGGCGTCGACTGGCTCGCGACAAAAGGACACACGCAACCGGTCATCGTCGGCATCTGCTCGGGTGCTTTCATCGCGTTCAATGCCGCTATTCGAAACCCGCGCGTCGCTGGCGTCGTCTTGATCAATCAATGGATTTTCACCTACGAGCCAAAACGTCATGGTCTGCACGGCCAACTACCGAAACCCACGCGCGTGTACCGCAATGCGCTCGGCAGCGTCGAACGATGGAAGCGCGTGTTGCGCGACAAAGGCAAACTCAAAATGGTCGCTTCGGTCGTGTCATGGCGAATGATCGAGCGCATTCGACAAACGCTCGCTCCGATAGCGGATGTACTGCCGCGACGGAACCCGCCCCCTTCATCACCGTTGTCCGTACGGGCCATGACGCGCGCGTTAGCCGAACGGGGCGTGCGCATGCGCATAATCTTCGGTGCGTCGGATCCGGGTATCGAAGAATTCGAGATCTATTTCGGCAAAGGATTTCAGCGTCTGAAGCGTTTCTCAACGGTGGAGGTCAGCATCGAGAGCACGATAGACCATGCATTGTTTCTATACCCTGCCAGAGAGCGGATCCTGCGCTTGGTCGATGTTTTCCTTCACGAACACGTCTCATTACCGCCTCGCGTGTCGCCGTAACAGGACGCGCGCCCCGTCACGACTGAGGCGACGGCACGAACGGCATGGCGGATTTTGCATCGCTGAACGGGTCCCGCAGTCAGGGAAACAGGTTATTCGGGACGCACTTGACGCCCTTCCCGACTGACGACCAGGCGCAAGCAGCCGGCAGCCGGCAGCCGGCAGCCGGCACGCGTGCATACGTCAGATGGCGGTTTTCTGCCGGCAGTAAGCGAGCAGCCCATCGATGGCGTCCGGGATGTTGCTGTCGAGCGCCGCACCATGCATCGGAAAAATCCAGTCAATATCGTATTTCTTCAACTTTTCCAGCGCACTCGCGAGATAGTCGAGCGACGGCAGATATCCGGACTTTTCGATCGATTGCACCATCGCGTCCAACGTCACGCGGTCGCCAGCCACCGGCCCGTAGCTCATAAAGACATCTGATGAAAACAGCGCTTTGAGCCGCGGCAGATAGACGACCAGCGAGTCCCATTGATGCACATGCTTCACATGTATCGGGATGACGATTTCACCGTTGATCGTGACCGGCACCTCGTCTTTCAGAATCTTCGTTTTGATCGAGAAAATGTCGGATAACGCGTGGGCACATATAGGATGCGCGTACGCGACCAGCGCCGGATTGTCGGCCCGGAAATCCGGCAACGCAGCCATCTCATCCGCCTCGAAATGCGGAACGATCAACGTTGCCACCGAGGCCGTATCCACGCCGACCGATTGCATATTCCGTTTCAATGCGTCGAAGTCCGCTCGCATGCCCGCAGAGATGGCGAGCAGCGCGCCCGACGGAGAGCGCACAACGAACTGAGAGAACGCCAGATGGAGCTTGTCGATGTAGATACTATTTCTGAAAATATCAGCACCGAAGGTGTCGATACGAGCATCACTCACTTTCTGGCCTCTTTCGTCGCCTCGAATTGTTTCAACGCCAGGATACCCCGGTTACCGAATTTATCGAGGTAGGTTTCCAACCAGGAAGTGTCATGGTGTAAAAACGCGACGTCGGTCGGCACCATGCTGCGAATCGCGAGAAGCGGAACTGGCGTGCGTAACGGGCGAAAATCCTTGTTCCATAGCCCCGGTTCGTTGCACGCCTCGAAAAACTGACCAATCATTAAATGCCGTTCGACAAACAAAGGCTTCAATTGATGTTGGACGGTATCGACCGCTTCCGCGGCATTCGCCAGCCGGGTAGGCAAAATGACGCGAGCACGATAGATATTCGACCGATCGCCAGCATCGAAATCGAGAAAATGCTGCTTCATCTCTTCTTCAAGGCTTGCCACATCTTCCGAGGTATTGATAAAAAACTCGATAGAATCTTTTGATAACGCTTGGCGGACGAACGGGCAAACATCGCCCGTGCGTCCCAGCTCGGCGTGGGGGGCCGCCAAAAAAGACTCCATCCAATCTATTATTTGAGAACAGTCGGAATCCGCGAGTGCGTCTTGGAACGACAATCGCTCCGATTGCAACAAATTCGCCGACATAATGAGCCCCATGATTTATACTGTTTTTAAATTAAAATTACTTTTAGACAACGCAATCGTATAGGCCGCTTGGGTCGACCCTATTGCCCTTTGCTGGCAACGGACCGCCACCTTAGCGGCTTCGACGAAGTCGAGCCATTCCAAAGCGAATTTGCGTGGTACCGGTATCGACGGATGGCATCGACTAGATTCAGCAATGCCATCCGTCGGCTAGACCCTACTGTTGACGTATCGTTTCCGTAAGTAATAGGTACTGTCGAGTCAGCGCTAATCGGTCGAGTTTTCCTGCGAGGTTCACCGGAAAATCGCCCAAGCGAACCACCCGTGTCGGTACTGCAAATGCGGGTAATTTCAAGCGGCACTGTTGCAATATCTCAAGATTGGCCGCAGCGACCTCGTCTTCATCAGCTTCATCGTGAGACGGGGCGCTGATAAAGCCGACGATGCCCGGCGATACGCCAAATGCATCGGCAGGCAGCGCGATGGCCGCTGTCATCGTTGCGCCGCTCGCTGCGGCCAACACGGACTCGACCTCCTGCAACTCTATTCGGTTACCGCGAATCTTTACCTGCGAGTCGATACGTCCGAGAAACCGATACTGCAAATGACCGCCCTCACCGTCCTGCGCTGAACCCTCGTTGCCCTGCGCGCCTGCCGATGTGCCATCCTCGTGCGCACTGACAAGATCGCCCGTTCGATACCAACGCGTTGCTTTCCTATCGACGAATGTCTTCATCATAAAGCGCTGCGCATCGTCATTGCTGGCGCCAATGTAACCAATTGCAAGTTGCGGACCACCTATCAGCAGTTCGCCGGGTTCACCCACCGGCACGGGCTCCCCCGTTTCGTCGACGATGAGCAACTCGACGCCCGCCATCGGTTTTCCGATGGGCAAGACGCCGTCGAAGTTCTCATCGATCTGAGCAGCATTGACCGAAAATTTGGCCACCGCGACCGTCGTTTCGGTGGGACCGTACATATTTCTGATCTCGGCGTTTGGCGCGGCCTCCGCCCAGGCCTTGAGCCATTCGCCCCGGAAAGCTTCCCCGCCAAAGATGGAGAGCTTCAGGTCCGGAAACATGCCGGGCTTCAGCTTCCGATACTGCTTCAGAAAGGCAATGGTCGAAGGCACCGACGAGAAGTGCGTCAAGCGATGTTCGGTCAAAAACGACGCCACACTCAATGGATCGTTTTTGGGCATCGTGTAAAGACAGGCACCATTGGCCCAGCACAAAAACGTCTCTTCGACGGATGGGTCGGTGGTGAGATCGAAAAATTGACTATAACGATCGCCTGCCGCACGCGGACGTCGTTTCGATTCGTTACCAATGTAACTGGATATGCTCGTATGACTGATTTGCACCCCTTTAGGGATTCCCGTCGAGCCGGACGTAAAAAGTACATAGGCTAAATCGCCCGGATCACGATGAGCATAATCGGCTGCGGCTTCGCGTAAGGCGGTTTCATTTAACGCGTCGGGCGTCTGTTCGGTATCAATACGAATAATCAAAAAATCGTCGAAAAAACCTTCCGGTGCTTTCGCGATCACATTCTGCCAATCCGCCTCACATCGACTGTCCACGAGGACAGTCCGTGCGCCACTGCTTCGCATTACCTGGAGGTTACGTTCGGCTGGCGCGACGGGACTGAGCGGGATGTATCCGTAGCCCGCATGTAATGTCCCCAGCAAGCCGGCGTATGCATTGACGGACCGATAGGCAAAAAGCAGGCAGGCATGCGGGACGGTCTTCTCATCGCTCGAAGCAGCAGCATCCGCCCGACGATCGGCAAGCGCAGAATGAATAACACGACTAACGGACAGCGCTCTGTTCGCTAGCCCACAATACGAATACGTCACACCGTTTACCCACAATGCTGGCGCATCTGGCTGGGTGAGAAATGAATCAAAAAAATAAGCATCGACAAACATTGTCCAATCCCTTGCGCTGACCGTCGATTGCGGTAATGACTATAGAACGAGTTTCTTCTTTTGAGTGTACTAGTTCTCTCGCATTTGCGCAGACTTCGAAACCCGTAGAAACAATTAGCTTTCGGGAATGCCAACTGGATCATCTGTGCGTTGTCTGCGCCCCGCCGCACGCATGCCCGCATGTTGGTCGGCGATGGTACTCTGCATAGGAACGCCGCCTTTTACGACGTAAGACATTTGCAAGCGAAATGGCACCCGAACGCGCTAGCGCAAGCAAGACCATCGTTCACGTCGACATTGCAAGGAAACAGTTATGACGCAGACGCACCCTCCCGAAACGCAAGTCGACTCGATGCAGCCTCATGCGCCTATCGTCATCATTACGGGTGCATCGTCCGGCATCGGTCGCAGCACGGCCGTCGCTTTCGCACGCCAGGGATGGCGAGTCGGCCTGATCGCGAGAGGTCAGGCGGGACTCGACGCTGCGCGAATCGAAGTCGTGCAGGCAAGCAGCATCGGCGCCGATGCATCGGTGGCAACCGCGCTCGCCGATGTCAGCGACTACGACGCACTCGAAGCGGCTGCCGCGCGAATCGAAGCAACATTGGGGATCGCCGATGCGTGGATTAATTGCGCCGGAACGGGGACGTTTGGCCGATTCCTGGATACGCCCATCGAAGAGTTCAAGCGCGTCACCGACGTCACTTACATGGGGGCCGTCAACGGCACCCGCGTCGCATTGACGCGAATGTTGCCGCGCGACCAGGGCCGCATCGTGAATGTTTGCTCCGCGGTTGCGTTTCACGGCATGCCTTTGTTGACGTCCTATTCAGGCGCCAAACATGCGCTTCGCGGATTCGATCAAGCAGTGCGCGCAGAACTCGCACAAGACGGCAGTCGCGTACGCCTGACAACGGTGTTCCCGCCGGCGGTGAACACGCCGTTCTTCGATCACGCACCATCGCATATGGGTGCACTGGGCAGACCGATGTCGCCGGTTTATCAACCGCATGTCATTGCGGAAGCGATTTTTCTGGCTGCCACCACCCGCAAGCCGGAGGTCTTGATCAGTTTTACGACAGTGTTGTTCGCGGCCGCCGTGCGCGTGATGCCCGGTGTGGTGAGCCGTGCCATTCGACGGCTCGGATACGAAGGCCAATTAACCGACGATCAAGCCGCGAAAGCCCGGC
>CAWUJR010000116.1:0-9496 GCA_963922375.1 uncultured Robbsia sp. | reverse complement strand
GCGCAGCGTAAATCGCCGCCCCGACCGGCGTCGGCGAAGCTAGCCCGACGCCGGCCTGTCGACGATACCGCGGGGTCGTGAGCGTTACGGGTCGTCTGCATTTTCATCCCCTCATATCGCCTTGCAATGCCTCTCCTTCCAAAAAAACCTTACGTATACCTTACCATATAAAGTCTTGGTTAAACAACCGGTCAACCGACCTATTGAGCACGCGACGCACTTCATCGCAATCAATCAGTACAGCCAACATATGTTCAACGAGGGCGCCGTCATAAAACGTATGCTCGACGCCTTATCGGCACCACGGCACCCGTACCCATCGGGGTATCGGGTATCGGCCCATCAAGCGTGCGCCGCAGCCTCACCGAAGCGCGCAATATGCGCGCTCATGCTACGCGCAATTTCTCGCTGGCCGAGCACGACCTGGTTCGCGCCATGCGCCTCCAAATGCGCCATCTCGGCAGAGCTGTCCGCACGCGCCAACACGTGCACTTGCGGTCCCAATTCGCGTGCCTGTCGAATCACTTCCGCGGCTTCGAAAGCATTCGGTATGGACACCACCAGGTGGCGAGCGGAAGCGATGCCTGCTTCGGTCAGCACCTCGGCCAGCACGCCGTTGCCGCAGACGGCAGTGACGCCCTCCTCACGCAGCCGATCGACGACATCGACCCGATTGTCGATCACGACGAATGCGTCGCGCGCTTGCGTCAATGCATGGGCGACCTCCCGTCCCACCCTGCCGTAACCGACGATCACGACATGTCCTGCGATCGGCGTTGTCACGGCTTCGGGTGCACCAACGCCGCCTTCCATTTCGCCGGGCTCCGCCGATGGCCAGCGCGCGGCCAATTTACGGGCGATCGCGAACACCAACGGATTCAGAATGATCGACAAAATAGCGCCCGCCAGAATCAGGTCACGGCCGTGCTCCGGCAGCAACTGCAAACTGATGCCCAAACTCGCGAGGATGAACGAGAACTCGCCGATCTGTGCGAGGCTTGCAGCAATCGTTAACGCGGTGTCGGTCGAGCGTCGGAACAGCTTCACGATCGCGAGCGCTGCCACCGACTTACCGACGACAATGATCAGAAAGGTGGCAAGCACTTCGAGCGGCGCTTGGATCAGCACATGCGGATTGAACAGCATGCCGACCGAGACGAAAAACAGCACCGAAAAAGCGTCGCGCAGCGGCAGGATATCTTCGGCTGCATCGTGGCTCAGCTCCGACTCGCCGAGAATCATGCCGGCGAAAAACGCCCCCAATGCGAACGACACCCCGAAGATCGCGGCCGAGCCAAAGGCCACGCCCAACGCGATCGCGAGCACGGCTAAAGTGAACAACTCCTTTGAGCCGGTTTTCGCAATCTGCGCCAGTATCCACGGGATCACCCGTCGTCCGACGATCAACATGATGGCGACGAACGCCGCCACTTTCGCGAGCGTGGTTCCCAACGTCAGCAACAAACCAGCGGTCGTCGGTGGCTGCGTCTGACCATCGGCATGCCCTCCGAGCAGACTGGCGAACGGCGGCAACAAGACCAGCGCGAGGACCATGACCAGGTCCTCGACGATCAGCCAGCCGATGGCGATGCGGCCTTTCTCACTATCGATAATGCGCAGATCCTGCAATGCACGCAGCAGTACGACGGTACTCGCAACCGATAGCGACAGGCCGAAGACGATCCCCGCGCCGGTGCTCCAGCCGAATGCATGCGCGAGCAACCAGCCCAACAGCGTCGCAAACGCGATCTGCACCAATGCGCCGGGAATCGCGATGTTCTTGACCGACAGCAGATCTTTCAAAGAAAAGTGCAGTCCGACGCCGAACATCAGCAGGATCACCCCTATCTCAGCGAGTTCCGGTGCGAGACCTTGGTCGGCGACGTAGCCCGGCGTGAAAGGACCGACGACGATCCCGGCCAGCAGATAGCCCGCCAGAGGCGGAATTTTTAGCCGATGAGCAATGGCACCGAACACGAAAGCAATACAAAGTCCCGCGACAATCGTGGCAATCAACGGCGTGTGATGCAGCATCGGCTCTCCTTTTATTCGTGGCTAGCGGGGGGCAGCACGCCAGGCGGCTATCGCGATCCAAGCCCACGAGACCAAAAACGCGACACCGCCAATGGGGGTGATGACGCCGATCAGCTTAACGCTGGTCAGCGTCAACACATACAAGCTTCCACTGAATAACACAATACCAGCGAACATCAGCGTTCCGGCGGTCGCCAGCGCTGCCACGCCCAAGCGCGGCATCAGCATGGCGATCAAAAGCAGACCGAGCCCATGAATCAAGTGGTACATCACAGCGGTGTGCCAGACCGCCAGCATCTCCGGCGTCACGATACGGCGTAAGCCATGCGCACCGAATGCACCGGCCGCGACGGCGACGAACATATTCAGGGAACCTGCAATCAACAACTGACGTTCATTCATGTCTATCTATGTTAAGTGCCGCTTATGACGATGCCAATGCCGCCGGCGCATGACCCGAGCGCCCCCGTATGCGCAGAACCACCACCGCACCGATGATACAGAGCGCGCCCGAACACATTGTCGCCAATTGATAATTACCGAGCGAGGTACGCATCATGCCGGCGGCCAAGGTCGCGAAAGCGGCGCCCAGTTGGTGCCCGGCGACGATCCAGCCAAACACGATGGGCCCTTTGTCTCGTCCAAAGATGTCGGTGGTGAGACGCACCGTTGGCGGAACGGTGGCTATCCAGTCGAGACCGTAGAACACCGCGAAGATCGGAAGCCCATAGAAATCGAAACCGAATGCAAAAGGCAAAAACAGCAACGACAGACCGCGCAGTCCGTAATACCAGAACAGCAGCCATCGGCTATCGAAGCGATCGCTGAGCCAGCCGGACGCGGTCGTGCCAACCAGATCGAACAGGCCCATCGCCGCCAGAAGACTCGCACCGTGCACCGCGGTAATCCCATGATCTGCACACATCGAAATGAAATGCGTACCGATAAAGCCGTTGGTACTCGCGCCGCAGATAAAGAAACTGACGAACAAAAGCCAGAAAGCCCGGTGCGTCGCCGCTTCGCGCAATGCCCTTACCGCAATGGCAAATGGATTGCCTCGGTTTGTCGACGATGCGGGCGACGTGATCGCATGGCCGCCCACCGGTGCCAAGCCAATCGCGCCGGGCGTTTCGCGCATCAACCACCATGCGAAGGGCAACACGACCAATGCCCCCAGTCCGGACGTCAGCGCGGCAGCGCGCCAACCATAGGCCGTCACCAATGCCGCCATCAAAGGCAAGAACACTAGTTGCCCGGTCGCCGAACTGGCGGTCATCAAGCCCATCGCCACGCCACGATGCGCAATGAACCAGCGGTTCGCCACAGTCGCCCCCAATGTCAGCGCCGCCATCCCCGCGCCGCTGCCGACCATGAGGCCCCAGGTCAACGTAAAGACGGCGGTCGACTTCATTGCCAGGCTCGACAGCGCCCCACCCGCTAGCAGCGCCAACGCGATCACGGCGACGCGTCGCACACCGATCGTCTGCATCAGCGCTGCAGCAAAGGGGCCCAGCAGCCCATACAACACCAGATTGACCGAGATGGCCGATGCGACTTGCGTGGTATTCCAGCCGAATGCTTTCTCAAGCGGTTGAATCATCACGCCTGGCGTCGCACGCACGCCGGCACTGGCCAACAGCACCAGGAAGGTGATGGCAATCATGACCCAGCCGTAGTGCAGACGAGCGGTGTGCGGCTGCCTGTCACGAGGATCTTGTAAAGGCGTCCCCATATCAGTATCCGCGGGATCGATCGACGACGCCGCGCACCGGACGTCCCGCCAAAATGTGCGTGATTTTGTCCACCATTTGGGCGGTACTTTGCAACACCAATGTGCGCGCGGAGATATGTGGCGTCACCGTCACACGAGGATGCCCCCAAAACGGATGATCACTGTCCAGTGGCTCTGCATGAAACACATCTAGTGCTGCGCCGGCGAGGTGGCCGCTGTCCAATGCGGCCAACAGATCTGCATCGACGACTTGCGAGCCACGCGCGACGTTGACCAGATAAGCGTCTGGCGCCAATCGGTCGAGTAAGCGCCGATCGATCAATCCGCGTGTATCGGGCGTATCCGGCAGTAAGCTGACCAATACGCGTGCGCCGTCGAGAAACGCATCGAATGCGTCGGCGCCGGCGAAGGACTGAACGCCATCGATCTGCTTGGCGGTGCGACTCCAACCTCGTGTCGGAAAGCCCATCGAGGCAACGGTCCGTGCGACATGGGCACCTAGCTCGCCCAAGCCCATGATGGCAACCGGGAAGGTCGCGCGATCGTTCGGTGGCCGCGGCAGCCATTCACGCCGATGTTGCTGCTGTTGGTAGTGGTCGAAATGGCGGAAATGCCGCAGCACCATATACAGCACATATTCCGACATCTGCGCAGCCATACCGGCGTCGTCGACGCGGATCAGTGGCACATCTGTCGACAACGTTCCCGGTTCGCGCTCCTCGAGTTTCAGCAATCCGTCGACACCGGCACCCAGGTTGAAGATCGCACGAAGCCCCGCGCGCCCGCGCAACGCATCTGCAGGCGGCTTCCAGACGAATGCGAAATCGGCGGGCGCGTGATCGCCCGGAGACCAGGCGCGTGCTTTCGCCTGGGGTAGAAGTCGGGCAAAGGCGTCGATCCAAGGCTGAGGATCTTCGCCGGTCATCGCAAAAAGCAGATTCATCGGCTGTGGTCGTTCATTTAAACGATGGAGTAATCGATACAGTGATCGACGGCGTGCTCATGATACCCCGGACAAAGACTTCGGGATCAGGCTGACCGCCGACGCCTGGCTGTTGATGAATGCCGGACATACCGGCCTCCGTCGTCGTCTCAGCCAGTACGCGTTCGCTTCTTTTCTGCTTCTTTTCTGCTGCTCTTTGCGCCTGCGCTTCGTCTGAGATGGTCCCGAGCGTCGCGGCAACGCGGCGTCTAGGCCAATTCGGCAGCGCGCGTTAACATAGCGTCTTGACTGGCGTACCATTCGGTCCGCCTGCGGTTTTTAGAGGTTTTTCATGGCTACTTCGCCCACTTTGTATCTCGACGTCTGGTCCGACTACGTCTGCCCTTTCTGCTATCTCGAAATGCCGGTGCTCGACCAGTTCCGTAATGCTTATGGCGATGCGATCGAGATTCGCTGGCATGCGTTCGAATTGCGCCCGGATCCGGCACCGCTGCTGGATCCGGACAGCGATGCGTTGCACGATAGCTGGGAGCAATCGATCTACCCGCTTGCGACGGAGCGGGGGCTAACGATGCGTTTGCCACGCGTGCAACCGCGCAGCCGCGCGGCGCTCGAAGCTGCCTGTTTCGCACGGGACGCGGGGTTGTTCGAGACCGTGCATCCGGCGTTGTTCCGGGCATTTTTCGAAGATGGCATGGATATCGGCGATGTCGATACGCTGATCGACATCTGCGCAGCGTGCGGCGTCGATCCGGAGATGCTGGAAGAAGCGTTGCGGGATGGCCGCTATACCGCGATGGTCGATGAAGACCAGGCATTCGCAGCGAAACTGGGGGTGACGAGTGTGCCGTTTATCGTGCTATCGCGCGATCCGGCGGTCGGTCAGGATACTCCGCCGCCGCCCATTGCTTTGCGGGGGGCGGCTCCAGTGCAGCACTTTGAAGCGGCGGTTGAGCGACTGTTTCCGGACGGGTTTCCGGAAGGATAACGATTGTTCGACGGGACTTATCGCGTTCCCGTTCGTCAGTGTGCTGTCATCGGCCACGCAGACGGCATCGGCGCGCGTGTTCCATTGATGCAATGCCTTCAGCACCGCGTCGTAGCGATCCACTTCGCCATACCGTTCAGAAAACGCTTTGACCGCCTCCATGACCGTACAGAACGTACCTAAAACGCCAAATGCCATCAGTTGGGCCTGATCAAGTGCATTAATGGACAACGCCGTTGCGCGAACGTCCTTGCGGTGTACCTGGACAAGGGAGATGAGGGCGCCGCCCAGGAGAAGCCCGCGGCTCAAGCGGGTCATTCGAGCGATGTACCAGCCCTTTCGCGCCCACGGCTGAGTCAGCGCTACCTGCTGGCCAAGACACTTCACAGCGGCCGCCAACTCGCTGGCGTCTTCGGGGCGCCGATTATTATCGCCGTCTACTCCCCAACCTAGCTGCGTTGCCAGGGCAGTGAGAAATCGGGCACGTACCGCCTGCCATGCCCGGATCTCAATCGAATCGCCATGAAGTTCGCCTTCAAGAGGCAAGGCCGGCACGATCTCCATTTGTTCCACCAAGCGCTCCAGGACTTCGAAGTGCTCCTCTCCTTCGCCTGCAGTGTCCACTTTTTTGCGCAGTTCGCGGCGCAATAGCCGTATCGCTTCGGGCGATGCACGCCGAAGCCGTAGAGACTCGTCGTCCACACGCTCCGGCCCTCTCCCTTCGGCAGCGGGCCTCCACAGCGCGTCACCTCCCCTCCTCACGTTGAACCCTTCATTTTCGCTCAGGGCATGTGCAAGGCGGACCTGATGCAACCGCTGGCGTAGCAACGCAAAATGATTTTTGGGGTTCTCCACATGAACTTGCTCGCAGATCTGCCGGATGATTTGGTAAGCGAAAAAGGTTACACCCGCCACCATGACCGCACCGTCCAACGGCCGCATCACCCAGTCGGGGGCTTTCTCGTCTCGCTCTTCGGCCGCAATGGCCGTCATCATGCCCCAAACGAATGTTCCCACGACACCGCCGAGTGCCAACCAATTTGGCCAGTACACTGTTGGCTGTGCATTCACCAGCGCTTCCACATGCGCCTGCATCTCGCCGAGCAGTACATTCACACGGCCGGTAGGTATAGCGGCGCTATCCGTACTATCCATTGCCGCAACCGTATCGTTAAGCAACAAAGCGTCTAAGGCAGCGAAGGTTTTTTGCACCCTTTGCATCGCAGCCTCCGCGCGCCAACCACTCGGCGGAGAGGTCGCGTCGTGGTTTAATTGCGCTCGAAGCGCTTTTATGCAATCGAGAAATATCTGTTCCGGTGGCTGCGTTGCCGCAGACGCCACCGTTGAGTGGATGTCGGATGGCGTGCCGTCGATTTTGACGTAGACATCGGGCATCGATGTAGCTGGTGACAGTCGTCGACCGTTGACCTCCCTGTCGCCGCAATAGGCGCCACCACCCGAACGGGTGTCGATACGGCGGTAAGATCCAACGATCACATTACGGGCGGCAGTGAATACGTCGGCAATACGTTGGTAACAGCGTATGGCATACGACTCGTCGGGCCTCGCTGCGACGCGCTGCGTTTGCCGTGCCGACGACGGGTCAGGCACCGGATAGGTATCGTGCGCATAGCTATGCGATTGACACGTCGACCAGGCGCCAATTTTCATGGCGGTCTCGAGATCCATGTTCTTTCACTCCAGTTCTTGTCGGCAACGATAGCCGTGACACACAATCGACCGTTCAAGCAGGTCAAAAATGTCACAAGATTGAAGGAGTAGAGAAAAAAATTCTTTCAATTAACGGCAAGCGTCCGGCCACGGTATTGTGTGTGGTGACCGGATCTTCAACATGCTGTCGGATTTTGAATGAAGGACGCCTGTCGCCTCGGCGCCCATGTCTGTCGCGCCGGCAGTCGAGATCGAATGGCCGCACTGCAGTCGAGCGCCGTTGTCCCTATCAATGGCGACGCTTAGATCATCGTGCAAACCTTGGCATCTGCGCGGGCGCATGATCGCAATCCGTCCTGGCACGCCGATGCGGCGGCTCGCCGGTGTCACCGATATGCGCCGCGGATAGGACCGTTTTGCTGCGGTCGTTCAGGCGAAACGGGCCAATATTCGCTGTGACGACGTTATCTCCCGCTCAGCCGATCGTTTCACGGAACGACGGACACTGCGCCCCATCAGATTGCACGTTTAGCCATCATCAGGACCGCCATGCTGCTGGCGAGACGGTCATTGTTGATCATGATCGGGGCGGAATGCAGGTCGCGCAGATGACGCCCCAGGCTGAACGGCGTGTCGTTTTTATAGGCCGCCATGCCACACGCCTGCATGACCTCGCGAACGATATTCAGTGCCATGGTGGACATCCGTATCTTCAGATCGTTCCAGCGCAACGCGGAGCCAAACGACAATGCATTGGCGTCGGCATGCCCCTCTTGCTCGTAGGACAGCGTTGCCGCATCGATAGTGGACGCCATCGTACGCAGCAGCCCCAGGGCATTGGTCAGTCGCGTACCCGTTTGTGTCACCGGGCCTGATCCCGAGCGCGCCTGCTTGCGGTAAAATTTCTGACCGCGACGTACCGCGTCGGTAGCGATCCCAAGCCAGACACTGCTCCACAGAACGTGCGAGACGGGCAATATCGTCCTGTCAGCAATTTCCGAGAAGGGTATCGGGAACACCTGCTGCACATGGGCGCGCCCCTCGAGCATAAAGCCGCTACTGGAGGTGCCCCGCATGCCCAGGGTGTCCCAGACGCTCGTGGCTTGCAGCGACAGGTCTCCGCGCTTCAGCATCACGAGGACCTGATCGGATGCCGTGGTGTCCGCATTGCGCCTTGCTGTCGCGAGAATCGCGTCGGCATGCGCCCCATAGGAAATGGTCGACGCGCGCTTGGTCAGCGTGAATTCGCCCGATGCGTCCGCCATAACCGCGCAGACGCTGGCGCCCATATCACCGCCCACTGAGTCTTCCGAGGTGGCTGAGGCGAGGAGCCACTGTTCGCGCGCCATGTCCTGGAAAAATGTCCTGAACCAGGCGCCGTCCTGCATCGGCAAGTGTTTGACGAGACTATAAACTTGCCCCTGATGCATGGCGTAGATCATTGCTGTCGAGGCACACGCCGAACCCAACGTCCGGCAAACCGCTGCAATTTCGCGCAGTGTGGCGCCGTCTCCGCCCATCTCCTCGGAAATCGCCGTCGCCAGTAAGCGCGCCTCGCGTAATGCGGCAACGCCTTCTGCTGGAAACCGGGCCTCGACGTCGACATCGTCAGCAAATGTCGATGCGACGCTGGCCGCCTGGGCAGCAGCGCTCAAGTTGCAGACGGGTGCAAGATATTCGGTCGACGCACGCGGGATGTCGGCATCTGGCAGAGGGTTTTGAGCGAGCGAGGTCGGGTCCATCAGTCAATGTCATCCTGTTACGAGAGCCACGCGGGTGCAGCCGTTGTTCCTCAGTGCCAATGCTCGAATGAACCGAGCTCCAGCCGTTCGACGGGTCAAGAGGCCTCAGCATCTAAGGGGGCAGTCGGTATTGCACGGACTCGGTCCTTTTGATTTTAGCCGGGCTTTTCCGTCAGTGTAGTAGTAAATATATATTGGATGCCCGCCTGTGGCTGTTCGATCCTACACGTTGAAGGGCTAGCCCGCGGTGAGTCGGTCGTGACGGGACGCGGCGGATGCCGCATGCCGGTAACGTCGACAGCGAGACATACCGGGGACAAGGATCAAATCTGGCGCTGTAAACGCCAAGAACCCCGCCTTTTTGGGGCGGGGTTCTTGGTTTGTAG